>JBDTSA010000293.1:0-3912 GCA_039931335.1 Acidobacteriota bacterium | reverse complement strand
CGTCACGTGATCCCTGCCATCGGAACGCCGCCTTCCGTAATCGCGGCCGTCATCGTTTCGATAAGAGCTCTTCTTGGCAAAGCCCTGATACACGAGAAGCCCCGCGCCGATTCCGATCAGCGCCAATGGAAACGGATTGCCCTTTACCGTTTTGAATGCGTTTGAGTTTGTCACTCCATCACCAACATCTTTCATAAAATTCACCGCCTTTCCTATAGTTGCTTCATAGGCCGTATCCTTGGCCGTTTCTATTGCGTTGCTAACCGTTTCGGAAACTTGCTCCGAAATGTTCGCGAAACTCAATCGATCCTGTATTGCATCGATCGTCTCGCCCATCTGACTCCGCGTCTCTTCGATCCGAGCTTTGATCTGCTCGGTGTCAACCGGTTCGTCACTGGTATTGGCATCAAAGGCGAGCCCCTCGGACTCCGAATATTTGTCTAAAAATTGGCCGCTATCGACACCCGCGGCCGTTGAGACCGGATCTAGTTTGTCTATGCTTTTCAGCTCACCTGATTTTTCAGCCATTGTGCATCCTCCTTGATCGATTCGAGCGCTTCCTCGGGTTTGAGATTCGCTTTCTTCAGCTCTTCAAGCGCAGACGAGATAACAAAGAACGCAACCGCGCCCACGAGTAGGCCGACGAGGACCGCTGCGATCCATGCCGGCATGAAATAAGAAAGCCCGAGAACCACGCCGGCGAGTATCGACAGCATCGCCGCATAACCGACTGCACCGCCGACGGCGAGATAGCCGACATTTTTGCCGACACGTGTCGCCTTTTCAGTTACTTCTGCTTGAGCGAGCGCGACTTCCTGGCGAACCAGAGTCCCGGTCTCGGCGGCAAGCTCGGAGAAAAGTTCTCCGAGACTGCGTTCGTCTTTTTCGAGCTGCATCTGAGTCTGTGCCATAAAATCTCCTTGCCCGTTTCTATACACGTTTCGGCGCCGGGCTTGACTTCGCATTCGTTGCCGATGCGGCCGGCAATTGGTGGCCAGCGTCAGTAGCGAACGATCCGAACTCGCGACCCGCCGATTTGTCATAACCAGGCGTCGAGCTCTTCAGGAATCTCGCCGCGAGAAATCCCAGGCCGAATGCTGCTCCGAAAAATACTGCCGGGTTTCGTCGCGCGAATCCCTCGAGATCGCGAGCCATATCGCGTACTCCACGTGTTTCGAAATAACCTGCCACGTCCTCGAGTTTTTGTGCCGCGGTGTTGGTATATTTCGCTGCTGCTTCGGCGAGGCCGCTATCGGTTTTAGACGAACCAAGATTTTCACTCACCTGTCGAACACTGTCCGCGACAGTGGTCAATCCGCCAGAGAGAGTAGACTTCTGCTCGTCGAGCTTCGTCGCGGCCTTATCCGTGACTGCTTCGTAAGCTTGACCGGCCGTCTCTTTCGCCTGATCGTATAAGCTGCGTGCAGTTGCAGTGGCCGCACCACTTCTGCCGTCTGAGCTCCTGCCTGAAGCGGAACTCGCGCCGGCAGACGACGCTGGCTCATTTTTCGAAGCCTGCTTATTAAATTCGCTGACGTTGTTTTGCTTAGTTTGTGAAGGTGCTGAAGATTCAGATTTATCTCCAAGAATGCTTTCAAATTGTGCCATGTCTAATTACTCCTTTTTCTCCCGACGCTGCCGCCGATTTTGATTTCCGAATGACGCGCACGCGTAACAAATCGGTATGGTTCTTAATACGAGTGCAATAACCATACCGCCACGAAATGTATCGTTTCCGACGTTCGCGACGGCGGGAAACAGAAAGGACGAGATGACTCCCGTCCTCTCGCCCTTTTCAATTCGCTATCGAAAATTATTATTTCGTTGGCGGCGGTGTATATGTGAACACCGAGTACATTCGACTGGTCGGAACCGTGACATCTGCATCTTCGACTGTCACGAATAAGCCAAAATCCGTAAGAGCCGTTTCGCTCTTGATGGCGGCTTCATCCCGGGTACCCGAGTTGATCACTTGTCCGAGCTTTGCATATGTGCCGTCCGCCGAATATGTCCAAAGCGTGAATCGCTTGTTCTTCGGGACCTTATTCATATCGTCGAAGTGCATTCGGACCTGCGTCACTCCCTTGCCACGCTTGACGTAAGCCTTAGCTTCCAGGCCGTTCAGCTCGCCGCCGAACTTCATCTTTACTTCGCGCTCCGTATCGCCGAAAGCTCCGACGTTGAGAAGCGGAACCTCATAAGCTGATGCCACAACCACGGCCGGATCACGATTTATAACTGCCGGTGCGACCGCTACGATTCTATTCTCAGAAACGCGTCGCGGAACTATCGCGTAGCCGGACGGCAACGAACTCCGGTAAAAGACGGGAGTCGCCGTATCGATCGCGGTCAAACCTTCGGTCGGCGATAGAACAATCATGAACTGGTTCAAAGCCGTCGAAAATTCGGCTTTCGCTACGCCGTTCTCGATCAAGATCGGGCCGAGCAATGTCGGCACTCCGGACGGATCGATGGCATACGCATACATGCTAGTGGTCGTCGTCGGAACGCCGGTCAGATCTACCCAGACCTTTGTCCCGTCAGCAGCCCGCATTACACGAGCGACACCCGTCGATCCGGTTATTGTGGTCACCGGCGTGAGATTGATTGAGACTTCTTTACCTACGGGATACTCGATCACCGTATATGTGCCGTCCGCGTTCTGAACGACCTCCGTCTTTTTCGTTATTGTTACGTCTTGTGCAAAAGCGATCGTCACTAATCCGAGCGTGAGCGCCATCGCAAAAGCCATCTTAAAAGTTTTTGAAAACATATAATCTGCAACTCCTTGTTAAAAATTTCTAAAAGCAAGATATTCCTTCGGTTAGGCGCAACGCCCGTGCCAGCAGCAATAAGGTTTTGCTATGGCAGGTGTTTAGGTGGAGTGTCTGAATTGGGGATTACGCGACGCAAGGCCGACTGTATCAAGACGAAACGCCGCTGAACATCAAATATTTGCCGCTTTTGCTTCGTTCCATAAACCGTCCATTTTCTCAAGGCTCGCTTCTTCGAGAGACGTAGCGCTTTTCGACAGCGCGTCCTCAATAAATCGAAACCGCTTTCGGAACTTGCGGTTCGTTTTCTTCAATGCGGTCTCGGGCTCAACGTCCAGTCGCCGGGCGAGATTCACGATGACGAATAGCAGATCGCCGATCTCTTCGTCGATGTGCGAGGTATCGCCTTCTTCAATCGCAGCTTTTAGTTCGTCGATCTCCTCGCCGAGCTTGGCGAATATCTGCTCCTGGTCTTTCCAGTCGAAACCGACCTTGGCCGCTCTCTTTGTTAATTTAAGTGCCTCGAGCAGGCCCGGAAAATGTACCGGCACGTCATCGAGTATCGAATCATGCTCCTTAAGTTTCTTTCCGGATGCCGCACGCTCGTTTGCCTTTAATGTATCCCAGTTATCCAGAACGTCTTCGGCCCGCTCGAGCTTTACATCTCCGAAGACATGCGGATGCCGGAGAACGAGCTTCTGTGTAACACCCGCGGCGACATCTTCGATAGTGAAATCGCCTTTCTCGGCTCCGATCGTAGCGTGAAAGACCACCTGCAGAAGCAGATCTCCAAGTTCCTCCCGCAGATTGGCAGTGTCGCCCGTCGCGTCGGCCTCATGGATCGCGTCAAACGTCTCGTAGGCTTCTTCGAGCAGGTATTGCGACAGCGTAGCGTAAGTCTGTTCGCGGTCCCATGGGCACCCGCCCGGTGCGCGAAGCCGGGCCATTACTGACAAAAGTTCGTCAAACGAGTTGGACATAGGATTAGTCTATCGGAGTCTATCGAGTCTATCGAGTCTGTGGGAGTCTAGCGAGTCTAGCGAGTCTATCGGAGTCTATCGGAGTCTATCGAGTCTATCGAGTCTTTCGGAGTCTATCGAGTCCGCCAAGAGTCGGCAGAGTCGATCGACTCGTTAGA
>JBDTSA010000292.1:0-3928 GCA_039931335.1 Acidobacteriota bacterium | reverse complement strand
GTCATGAAGATCGATGGCAAGATCGTCTCTGTAAAAGTCAGCAATTGAGATAGCCTTTTGAGGTATAAATTTATGAAGCTTCTCTCGATATTATTTTTTTGTTTTGTTGTCTCCGTGATGAGCGCAACGACAACGCTTGCCCAGACAGAGAAGGAAAATGTGATTGCTGCCGCACGTGCGCTCGAGACCGCACCGTTGAGCAGCGAGACGTCGAAGATCGCCGACCGTGCTCTTAAATGGACGATCCAAACTGAAGAGGTCAGCCTCATCGCCTGCGGCAACACCTTCGCCCTCTTTTCGGACAAGAAGAACAAGGACGCGAGCAGCCTGATGACGATGGCGTACATGATCGGAATGGCTGCGTATAGGATTCAGAATCCGACCAAGGACGAGAACGCGGTTCAGCTCGCCGGATTGGAGACCGCTCTTACGGCTTATGAAGCCGCGGTGAAGGAAAAGCCAAAGACGAAATCTGAAAGAGCGGACATGTTGCTCCCCCAGCGCTCGAAAGGCGAACTCGCGGCAGCGGTGAACGCGGGCGACTGCGGGAAAAAGTAAATCAGCGAATGGAAAAAGTAAACATTGGGATCATAGGCGGCTCGGGTCTTTATCAAATGCCCGAGCTTCAGAACGTAAGGGAACAAAAGGTCGAGACACCGTTCGGTGATCCGTCCGACGCATTCATTATCGGCGAGCTCGAAGGCGTGACGGTCGCATTCCTGCCGCGTCACGGCCGCGGACACAAGCTGCTACCGACCGAGCTTCCCTTTCGAGCGAACATCTACGCGATGAAAATGCTCGGGATCGAATACATCCTGTCCGTCTCAGCCGTCGGCAGTCTACAGGAAAAATACGCCCCGACTCACATGGTGATTCCGGATCAGTTTTTCGATCGGACCCGCGGACGAGTGAATGAGTCGACGTTCTTCGGTGAGGGCATTGTCGGGCATGTGACGTTCGCCCATCCGGTTTGTAATGAGCTCGGTGACATCCTGGAAGCTGCGTGTAGATCCGTCGATGTGACGACACATCGAGGCGGATCGTATCTTTGCATGGAAGGGCCTGCATTTTCGACCAAGGCTGAATCGAACGTATATCGGCAGTGGGGAATGGATATAATCGGCATGACGAATCTTCAGGAGGCAAAGCTCGCCCGTGAAGCAGAGATCGCATACGCGACGCTCGCGCTCGTCACCGATTACGACTGCTGGTACGAAGGCCACGACGACGTGACCGTCGACATGGTCATCGAATATCTTAATAAGAACGTCCGAAACGCGCAGCTCATTTTGAAAGACGCCGTGCAACGAGTCGCGGCGAAAGAAACGCCGAACCAGTATAGCGACGCGATCAAGAGCGCGATCTTTACCGCACCGGACCTTTGGCCGGAAGCGACGTTTAAGAAGTTGGAAGCGATAATCGGGAAGTATCGAAATTAGTTTCGAGTTCAGCCTTCTGCGGCTGTTCACCGAAAGCGGCCTATAGCGGAACTTAGGACACATACGGAAAACTCCCAAGCATTGAATAACATCTATATCGAGTATGAAGCTGAAGTTAACTTTGATCGCCTTATTTATAGCCTTTCTTGCCGGAAGTGGAAGTAACGTCTCGGCACAGCGCAATATCGATCCGGCAATCGACCGCGACCCGGTTCTCGAGCAGGACGCGAAGCATAATCTTGAAGTGGCAAAACAGTACTTTTTGCTTAAAAAGGCCTACAAAGCGGTATTGATGCGTTTTGAAGAGACGTTCGCCGCGTATCCGGACTTTTCGAAGATGGACGAGTTCCTCTATTACGCCGGCATGAGCAGCTACTATCTCTCTGAAAACAAGGGCAAGCAGAAAGTTAACGGCAAAGCGGACAAGACCGGCGACAAGTTCGCCCCTGCGAAATTGCGGGAAGATGCGGTCGCTTACCTCTCAATACTGATCGAGAAGAATCCGGAGAGCCAATTCCGAGGCGATGCCGAGAAGACCCTGGCTCTCCTGAAGGGCACCGCGGCTTCCTCGAAATAGACATTAATAATTACGAATTACAGAATTGATAATTACCTTCGCCAAGAAATCTAAGATTTCTTTCGGTCAACTTACTTTCATGCAGGTAATTATTAATGCGGTAATTTTGTAATTCTTAATCTTGTTAGCGAAAGAAGCCCCGGTGAACCTGAACCAAGTCACGATCTACACCGACAAGACTATCGAGACGACCGAGTTCTTCCAAGATATCGGGCTTCGGCTCATTGTCGATTCCCTGCCTCGGTACGCACGACTTGAATGCCCCGACGGCGAATCGACACTGTCGGTCCAACAAGACGAAACGGCTCAGGTCTCAAACAACGTCGTGCTTTACTTTGAATGCGAGGAACTCGACCGAACCGTCGAAGCTCTCAAATCCAAGGGCCTCGCTTTCGTCGAAGACCCTACCGACCGCTCCTGGCTTTGGCGCCAAGCCTACCTGAAAGACCCGAATGGCAACAAGATCTGCCTCTTTCACGCCGGCGAGAATCGCAAAAACCCGCCTTGGCGTGTAAAATAGCGGCTTGCTTTACTATTCCTTTTCCTGGAGATACTTTTCTAGATGTCATTAACAGTAGTTGGTTCGGTTGCGTTCGACGCCCTGGAATCGCCTTTTGGAAAGCGCGATAAGATCCTCGGCGGTGCCGCGACTCACTTCTCGCTTTCAGCGAGTTTTTTTACACAGGTCAACGCGGTCGGTGTCGTCGGCGGCGATTTCGGCGATGACGAATGGTCGGTCTTCAAACGTCATGCGATCAATACGGACGACATCGAGATCGTGCCCGACGGCAAAACGTTCTTCTGGAGCGGCCGTTACGATTACGACATGAACACGGCACACACGCTCGACACACGGCTCAACGTGTTCGAGACGTTCGACCCGAAGCTTTCCGACAGATCAAAAGGAGCACGTCTTCTCTTTCTGGCGAATATTCTGCCGATGCTGCAAAAGCAAGTTCGCGAGCAGTGTGCGAACGCGGAGTTCGTCGCGATGGACACGATGAACTTCTGGATCTCGTCGATGAAGGACGAACTCATCGAGACGATCAAGGTCGTCGACTGCATCGTCATCAACGATGCCGAAGCCCGGCAGCTGACCGACGAGCCGAACATCCACAAAGCCGCGCGTGCGATCATGGACTTTGGACTCAAAGCCGTCGTCATCAAACGCGGAGAGTATGGCGCGACGCTTTTCACTAAAGATAATTTTTTCTCGACTCCCGCGTATCCGCTGGAGAGTGTTTTTGATCCGACAGGCGCGGGCGATACTTTCGCTGGTGGATTCATGGGGTATCTCGCAAGCCAGAAAGAGATCACCGACGAAACGCTTCGGCGGGCGATGGTTTACGGCTCAGTAATGGCTTCGTTCAACGTCGAAAAGTTCGGAACAGAACGTGTCGATGAATTAGATTATCCCGAGATCAACCAGCGATTTCGCGATTTCAAACGGATGACGCATTTTGATGACATTCCGTTTGAAAGAGCGATTAGTAAATCGTGAATCGTCAATGGTGAGTAGTCAGAAGGGATTCTCGCCGTGCATTATTCCCGATTGACGATTTACCATTCACTGCAAAGATGGCAAAGCCGCTTGACAATACTTTCATCCGGTTCTCGCAGCACGAGCCGAATTCCACGCTGACAGGATTGAGTGTGACCATCGGTATTTGTCTTGCGGCAGGCTTGATACTAGGGGTCTTTCTCCGCACGTGGCCATTCGTTGCACTCTTCGCTCTTTCGCTTATCGGCCTTTTCACCTATTCGTTTCTGAGCACGCGCTCGACTCGTAGATTGGCCGCGGCGCGTGACGAATCGCGGATAGATTGGGAATCGGCATTGCCGGAAGTTCAGCGCGAGAGTTTGAATATCGAGGTCGTCGAGCTGTCGCGGATCCTCGAGGTTAGTACTGAGC
>JBDTSA010000291.1:0-3935 GCA_039931335.1 Acidobacteriota bacterium | reverse complement strand
CGTTCCGACATACCACGTGATCGCGCCGGTGGTTCCATTGATTCTAGCTACCGCGGGATCGTCGATGCCGTCGCCCGTATAATCGGCGCCGGGTAGCGGGATATCCGTATCAAAGGTTCCCCAATTGAAAACAGCCACCGTGTTATTGGAGCTGCGAAGAACCCACCATTGATAAGGCGTTCCCGCGCTTCCCCTCGCAATAGAGAAATCCATTTTGCGGTCGCCGTCGTAATCGCCTTCGTTGCCGATGTTGTCGGTTGCCGAATCGCCCCAGGGCTGAAAGATGGTTCCTCCATCGGAACGTCCGATAAGGTAAGTATTAGGGTTTGGTGTGCCCGTTCCGTCACGATAGAGAGCGAAGTCGTCCAGCCCGTCGCCGGTGTAATCGCCCGGTGCGGCGACGATGTCCGTAGCATCTGTACCGAACGGTATATCTCGGATGATACCCGGCGGCATCGATGGATTTTGATTCCTTAGTATCCTCCATCGATCCGTCGTTCCCCCGGGCGGTAATGTGATAACCGCCCAGTCGGATATGGTATTACTGAAATACCTGAGCTTTTGTGCGTCGGCGGTCCTGACCCCTCCGAGGGCCAAGTAAAGGGTAATTGCAATTGCTAAGGCCGGGCCGAAATAGGCGGTCGAGCGGCGCGTAAGACTAAACCGTTTAATGACTTTCATCTATCCTCCTTGGAAATTCAACTTTTCTGACGTTTTAGCGACTATAGTCCAAATTCCATAATAAAATCAACAGTTTTCTGGGCTTTCGCTGGCGGAATCAATCCGCTAGATTAAAAAGTATGCAGTTTCGTCTTGTTTCGGATAATGTCCCCAAGGGCGATCAGCCCGAAGCCATCGCCGAGATTGTGCGCGGGTTGAACGATGGTGTCAAAGATCAGGTGCTGCTCGGCATCACGGGCAGCGGCAAAACATTCACGATCGCCAACGTCATTCAGGAAACCCAGCTTCCGACACTTGTCCTCGCTCATAATAAAACGCTGGCAGCCCAGCTCTATCAGGAATTCAAAACTTTCTTTCCCGAGAACGCCGTCGAGTATTTCGTCTCGTACTACGATTACTATCAGCCCGAAGCATACGTCCCCGCGTCAGATCTGTATATCGAAAAGGAAGCGACTATCAACGACGAGATCGATCGCCTGCGTTTGAGTGCGACGCGTGCGCTTTTTGAGCGGCGCGACATCATCGTCGTCGCTTCGGTTTCGTGCATCTACGGTCTCGGTGATCCTGACGCGTACTACGGAATGCTGATATTCATTGAGCCCGGGATGAAAATCAAGCGTGAAGAGTTTCTCCAGCGGCTGGTCGAGCTGCAGTACGAACGCGTGAATATCGATTTCGATCGCGGTGTGTTCCGAGTCAGCGGCGATGTCGTCGAGTTGTACCCGAGCTACACCGACCAGGCCTATCGCATCGAGTTTTGGGGCGACGAGATCGATTCGATATCGACGATCGACCCGCTGCTCGGCGAGGTCCTCGAAAAGCACACGACGCGAATTCCGATCTATCCGAAGACGCACTATGTGATGTCGAAACCGACGATAAAACGGGCGGTCGTCACTATAAAAAAAGAACTAGAGGAACACGAGGAATTCCTCGTTAACGAGGGTAAGGTCGTCGAGGCACAGCGGCTGCATCAGCGGACGATGTACGATCTCGAGATGATCAAGGAAATGGGATTTTGCCGCGGCATCGAGAATTATTCGCGGCATCTTACCGGCAAGCCGCCGGGAGCTCCGCCGCCAACGCTGCTCGATTATTTGCCAAAGGATGCGCTCATGGTCATCGACGAATCGCACCAGACCGTCCCGCAGCTCGGTGCGATGTACAAGGGCGACCAGTCGCGAAAAGGAACGCTGGTCGAATACGGTTTTCGTCTGCCGAGCGCGAAAGATAATCGGCCGCTCAATTTTCAGGAGTTTGAAGAGCGCGTCGGGCAGACGATCTACGTCTCGGCGACGCCCGGTCCGTATGAGCTGCAGAAAACGCAGGGCGAGGTAATTGAGCAGATCATTCGCCCGACCGGATTGCTGGATCCGATCGTCGAGGTAAGACCGGTGAAGGGTCAGATCGATGATCTGCTCGAAGAATGCCGGCTACGTGCCGAGAGGAACGAACGCGTCCTCGTAACGACGCTGACGAAGCGGATGGCCGAGAACCTGAGCGAATATTTTGCCGAGGTCGGCGTCAAGGTCAGGTATCTTCATAGCGAAATTCTGACGCTCGAACGTATCAAGATACTTCGCGATCTTCGGCGAGGTGAGTTTGATGTGCTGGTCGGGATCAACCTCCTGCGCGAAGGGCTCGATCTACCGGAAGTTTCGCTTGTCGCGATCCTTGATGCGGACAAGGAGGGCTTCCTCAGGTCCGAACGTTCGCTCATCCAGACAATGGGGCGGGCGGCTCGAAACTCCGATGGAAAGGCGATTCTCTATGCGGACAAGATCACCAGATCGATGGAGAATGCGATCGGCGAGACACAGCGTCGACGGGCGATCCAGGAACAGTACAATACCGAGCACGGAATCACGCCGACGACGATAATTAAATCTATCGACGCGCTGCTCGTGACAGCGTACGAAGCCGATTACTTCAAGGTCCCGCTCGAGCTAGACAAGTTTGAAGAGTATTCGCCGAAGCAGTTGAAGGAAACGATCGCGCAGCTCGAGATGGACATGCGGCACGCGGCGAAAGAGATGAAATTCGAGCAGGCTGCTGAGTTGCGCGATAAGTTGAAATATTTACGGGAAAGGGAGTTGGAGTATAGGTGAATCGTTAGTCGCGGTAAATTCAGGCTCGAAAAGGTAACGCTTTTTTTAACGCGGATTTGGCGGATTAGGCGGATTTGGGCGGATCTCTTTTGAAAAGATTGTCGAGTATGCCGTTGGCCGACTTCGGCCCCCTGTGTTTTTTCTCATTCGAGAAATATTTTCGTTTGAACTCCGCCTGTTTACCAAAATTGAATAAGAAGCCGAGTTCAATCTCGGTCGCGCGGAGATAATTTGTAAGTTGCGCCTCGTGGGCAGGGTGTAGTGTTTCCTTCGATTTCAGCTCTAGAATAACTTTGCCCTCGATAACCAGGTCCGCTGAAAACGCACCAACCACCCTTTCGTCATAGTACACAGCAATAGGCTTCTCAGTCTCAATCGCGATGCCACTGCTGACGAACTCTACGATCATTGAGTTGTGATATACGCTCTCAATGAAACCGTGGCCCAGGGTGTTGTAAACCTTGTAGAAAATCTTGATGATCTGTCCGGTAAGCTGTTCGTCGATCATGGGGAGTTCGTCGTCAAACAATATATGTAGTTTTTGAAGTGCAGAAAATATTATCTTATCCGCCCAAATCCGCCTAATCCGCCAAATCCGCGTTGAAAAAAGGTTAGCCAACTCGCCTCATGGGGCGACCACGTCAGCGGATAGCCGCGTCGAATTATTTCCTCAGCAAGGCGCTGACGCATGATGTACCGACCTGTATAATCAGACGACGTGCAAACCAAAACGGGCCTTGACCAAATCCAAAACTACCTCACCGACGCGAGCAATATGGCGGGCGGTCATGCGGAGAAGCTTTTCATTCCCGAGACCACGGACGAGATCGCGGATATCCTGCGCGATGCGAATGAGAACATCACTCCTATCACGATCTCAGGCGCACGGACGGGGACGGTCGGCGGTGCGGTTCCGTTCGGCGGATATGTGATCTCGCTTGAACGGCTCAACAAGATAAAGTCGATCGATCGCGAGACGATGACCGCGGTCGTTGAGCCCGGTGTGATCCTCGGTGATTTTCAAAAGGCCGTCGAAGCTCAAGGCCTGTTCTATCCGCCCGATCCAACCGAGTGGAGCTGCCAGATCGGCGGCACCGTCGCGACAAATGCCTCGGGATCCAGAAGTTTTAAGTACGGTGCGACGCG
>JBDTSA010000290.1:0-3937 GCA_039931335.1 Acidobacteriota bacterium | reverse complement strand
TACCTCACACTTCATACCTCATACCTCATACTTCACGCCCACAATCCGTCCTAATTTACCGGAGCCGTGTAGCCCTCTCTCGCCCTGACTTGCGCTCCGGGCAGAAGTCCGCGCAGCTCGACCCGGATCTTCCGGTAGCCGCCATCGCGCTTTCCGTTCGAGGAGTAGTAGCCGAGGCTGTACTTCGTTCCGATCTCCGCCGCGACACTCCTAAACGCATTCCTCGCGTCACTGAGGTCGCCTGCATCGAAAACCTTACCGCCCGATTTCCTAGCGACCGATTTCATTTCGGTGTCTGCTATCTCATAAAGTTTTTTGCTTATCGCCAGCTTTTCAAAATCACCCAACTCGCAGAAATTTGTCGTCTGCTCGACGTTGGATCTTGAACCGAAGCTTCGATAGTAGCGTCGGATCTGGGCGACCGAAAAACGCGTCGCGCCCTCGCAAGGCCCTAGCAAACCTTCCTCGAAAAACGGGCGCGTATCGACTTGGATAAAGTAGCAGATTATCCCTGCTTCATCGAGTCCTTCGCGTGCCTCGTCAAAACCCGAGATGCTGCTTGAATCGACACCGTCGGTCAACGCAACGAGAGCTCGTCGTCCCCGGAACTCCTCTTTCGGTGACTTGCCGAAAATCTTTTCGACGACCTGTACGAGGCCGTCGTAGTATGGAGTACCGTTACTGGTGGAAACTCGTTCGAGGGCGGAGCGTAATGAGCTGCGGTTGTCGGTGAGCTCGATGACGACGTCGGCGGCAGCAGCTTTTCGATCTCCGTCTATCGAGGTCTTGAACGCAATGATCGACACGCGATCCCCCGGACGCAGCGAATCGATAAAACTTTGCGCTGCACGTTGGATCATTTGAAGATCGGAACGCGTAGATCCGGACGTATCGAGCAGAAGAGCGACTTCGAACGGAGCAGTTGTCGCGGCGAAATCCGCCACCTCCTGGGTCTTCCCGTCCTCATACACCGTAAAATTGTTCTGCTTTAGATTCAGGACCGGCTTTCCTGATTTATCGGTGACGACGACCGGAACCTCGACGAGTTCCGTCTCGACCCTCACGACCTCGTCCTCTTCGCTCTTCGGCGGCGGCGTGGTCTGACCCGACACCTCCATCCAAAAACTCGACGTCAATATTAACAACAGACCTAGAGTTCGCGACTTCATAGAAAATATCCCCGGGATTTTCTGGATATCGTGGAGTTTAGCAAAAATCCCTCGCGGAAGCTAAGACTTTCCGAACGCACTTTTGTAACCTAAGGTTAAATTCGGTCAGCCCTCGTTCTGTGGTAATCTGTTGTCACCAAAAAAGAATTCGAATCGCATTTTTCTCCCCATCATTTTGCTTTCTGTTCCGCTCTCGAACCCCATCATCCGGCAGAGCGAACTTAATTATTTAGGAGAAGATATGAAAAAACTTCAAAAGATGTGGTGCCTTGCCACACTCGTCGCGACGAGCACTTTTTTCTTCGCCGGATTTCACAACGTTTCGGTTTCCGCGAACAATTCGCCGCAGACACTTCCTTTCTCGCAGAACTGGACGACCAACGCGATCACGACGAACGATGATTGGTCACCGGTACCCGGCATAGTTGGGTTCCTCGGGGATTACACTGCGGCCTCGCCGACTGCTGTCGACCCGCGAACACTGCTGGACCCGTTTGCGAGTGTCGCGGTCGATGTGATCGCAAACCAGACTAATCCTGACACGCTTGCGAATGGGGGCGTCGCGGAGTTTGATGCACTTACGAATCCGTCAGTCGCGCTGAATGGTTCAGGCACCGCAGACGCGCCGTTCATTGTCCTGTATCTCAACACTACAGGCCAGAGCAATATCCGTATTCGATATAACGCTCGCGATCTGGACGCGTCGGTTGACAACTCCGTGCAGCCGGTCAACACCCAATTTCGTGCGGGCAGCACCGGCGACTTCTCAAACGTCGCGGGCGGATATATTGCTGATGCTACAACGACGGGCACGGCGACTCAGGTAACGGCGGTTGATGTGACGCTGCCGGCGGCGGCGAACAACCAACCGGTCGTCCAGGTTCGGATCATGACGACCAATGCAATTGGGAACGACGAGTGGGTCGGCATCGATGATATTCAGGCAACGAATGATGGTACCGCCGTAATAAACCGTGCCAATGCCGACTTCAACGGCGACGGCAAGACGGATTATGTCATCACACGTGACACTCTCACACCTTTGGCGGAAAAAACGTCCGCCGGATCACCTGAAGGCGGCCTGCTGCAGAAATATTGGTACATTAATACGAACGGTAGTGATGCAACCTCGGTAGTTGCATGGGGACTGCAAAATGACAACGTAATTCCGGAAGATTTCGACGGCGACGGTAAAGACGACATAGCGGTGTGGCGGTCCGGATTGGCGACGGAAGCACGGTTTTATATTTTGCAAAGTGGAACAGGCACCGTACGAGTAGAGTCTTTTGGAGCCATCGACGACCAGCCCGGCGTTGTTGGTGATTATGACGGAGATGGTAAGGCCGATCCGGCAACATTCCGATGTCCAACGACTACACCAGGCCAGTGTTTCTTTTTCTATCGCGGCAGCTTGAACAATCCCGGCGGAAATATTACGTACGGGCCGTGGGGATTTGGAACAACCTCAACCATTTTGCCCAATCCCGGCGACTTTGACGGCGATGGAAAATTCGATTTTTGTATTCGTCGTGACGGCGGCAGCGGTGCGGGCCAGTTCATTCTCAGGCGGTCGACGGATGGCGGCGTTGAGTACATCAACTGGGGCTTGACGACCGATGCGATTATTCCTGGTGACTGGGACGGCGATCTAAAGTCGGACTTTGCGGTCGTTAGATTCGTTGGCAATCAGGCACACTGGTACATTCTCGAACGGGACGGTGGCGGCACGGGCGCGCAGCCGATCATATTCGGCGACCCGACGCAGGACTCCGGGGCGTGGGGCGACTATGACGGTGACGGCCGGCAGGACATCGCGGTTTGGCGGCCGAATGCTGATCCGACGATGAACTACTTTTTTGTCAGGCTTTCGTCCAGCGGAGCCTTCCTAGTGAAAGAGTGGGGTCGAATGGGAGATCAGCCGGTTGCCGAGTGGAATGGATTTGGCGGCCCGAATGTCGCCCTGCAAAGGTAGACGCTAGAGACCTAAAAGCCCGCTAAGCTCGCGGACGGAACGATGTGTAACTGCATTCCTCCGCGCGGTTAGCGGGCATTTTCCTATGGCCGAATCTAAGCAAAACCAGCCTAAGCCTCGGTCTCCTCGGAAAGTCCCGCCTCGATCCAGGCGGACGTTCCGCCAGCCACGTTGTGAACGTTGTCGAATCCTGCGTTTTCGAGCAGGCTCGTTGCGAGGCTCGAACGGTATCCGGTCCGGCAGATGACGAACGTCGGAACCGACGGGTCGAGATGTTCGATCTTATCCGTGAGTGAGTTGAGCGGAAGATTGACCGCTCCGCGGGCATGACCGGCTAAGTACTCGCCCGGCTGCCTAACGTCGACGAACTGTAAGCCGTTTTCGCTTTGTGTTCTTTCGTTCACGCCGGCTACTTTCACCTGTTCGATCGTCTTCACGTCGCCTTCATAGCCTTTCGTCAGAATGAAACCCGTAACGGTTTCCAAGCCAACCCGTGCCAGCCGCATAAATGCTTCGTCAACTTGCTCGATCGTCTCGGCGGCGATCGCGAGCGGCGTTCCCACCGGAATAAATGTCCCTGCCCATGTAGCGAATTTTCCGGACAGACCGATGTTGATCGCGTTCGGAACATGACCCGCTCCAAAATCGGCTGCGGCGCGCACGTCGAGAACGACGCCATCGAATTTCGTAATCTCTTCGGACGAAAGCTGACGAGGTCGCCGAAGATCGTCAACGCTCGCAGGACCCGCGAGGTTTCTCTCAGCGCTTTTTGGAAAATAAGCCGGCACCTGCGGCT
>JBDTSA010000289.1:0-3939 GCA_039931335.1 Acidobacteriota bacterium | reverse complement strand
GCGAGTTTTTGAACACGCGTGACGAATGGGCACGTCGCATCAACGACCTTCGCGGCTTTCTCTTCTAACTCTTTTTGGACGTCAGGCGTCACGCCGTGGGCGCGGATGACGGCCGTCTCGCCGCGCTTGATCTGGACGGGATCGCTGATCGTCGTCACGCCCTGGATTCCAAGTCGGGCCATTTCCTGCTCGTTATGAATGAGCGGGCCGAGACTGCGAACGGTTTCGCCTTCGCCCAGCGCGTCCTCGACCATGTCGACCGCACGCTCAACACCAAAGCAAAATCCGTATTCATCCGCCAGTAATACTTGCATTTTCCGCCGTGACTGTTCTATTTTCTTACTACTTTTCGACATTCTGTCGACTCCCGAATTTTAGCAAATGCCTCAGACAAACGAAAACTCCCGCCTCGAATACGGTTTCCTTAGCGCTCGACAGTTTCCCGTGATCCATAAAACGTTTCTCGAGGGATTCGCCGACTATATTATCCAGTTCGAGCTCAGCGAACGGCAGTTTCAAAATCACATCACCCTTAACGCGGTCGACCTCGATCGATCGGCTGGATGTTTCGATGCGGATCGGCCCGTAGGAGTTTCACTCAATGGTTTCGGCGTGTGGGAAGGAGAGGCGACGGTTTACGATGCCGGCACGACGGTGATCCCCGAGTATCGCCGCCGGGGTGCAAGCCGGTCGATGTTCGAATGGATGATCCCGATGTTTGCGTCGGAGGGCTATAAGCAATTTCTTCTCGAGGTCATCACGCACAATGATCCCGCCGTGCGCTTGTATGAGATGCTCGGATTTCGCAGAACGCGGGAGCTGTTGCTGCTCGAAGCGGAACCAACAGTCCACCTCGATCGCCCGTCGCCTGCCGATGTCGAGATTCGCGAGATCCACCGGCACGAGGACATACCTTTCGCTCTGTTCTGGGATGGCAAACCATCGTGGCAAAACTCGCTCGATGCGATCGAGCGAAGTATCCAAATGAAAAGATTGCTTGGCGCGTTCATCGATAATGAGTGCGTTGGCTACATCATCTTTTCCGCCGGCGTTGGAAGGCTTGCTCAACTCGCAGTGCATCGAGATCATCGTCGAAAAGGGATCGCGAGCCGCCTGTTGCTCGAGATGCAGCGCGATGCTCCGGGGCAGAAGCTGCACGTCATCAACCTCGACGAAGCGATGACCGAATCAGTCGTCTTCTTTCAGAACCGGGGATTCAAGAAGGTTTTGGCGCAGTTTGAGATGTTGAGGGATTTGTGAGCAGGGAACGACGCGGTGGTTTTACGGAAGTACCTTGGTCGCGATGAGTCGTGGGTTCTTCAAGAACCACCTCGCCTCGCAAAGCCTCGGCACCCCTCGTTGGGGTTGCGGCCTTTGGCCTTGCCGCATTAGCGCCAACGTAAGGGAGCTTACCGCTTCTTTTTTGTCACGAAGACAAGACAACAATATTCGCAAGGCCCGAAGGGCGGCTTTGCCCCATAGGCGCCAAGTTAAGGAGAGTTAGAGACCGCGGCATCAACGTGGGCGGCGACGCAAAGGTGCTTTGGCCGCGTAGCGGTCAGTTGCATTTAGCCGTGGCCTTAAGGCCACGGTTATCGCAACAAGATCTCCGCGTCGCGTAGCGACCGCACGAAATCTCCTTCATTTGCCGCTGACGCGGCAAGGTCGCGTGGGCCCGCTACCGTGGCCTGAACGCCACGGCTAAATGCATACGGCCGCTACGCGACCGCGGAGCCAAAGCCTGACTCCGGCTTCCTCGCTTAACTTGGCGCCTATGGGCTTGCCCCCGCTAAAGCTTTACACCATCAGTACACTGACTGAAAATAGGTTTCGCATGCTAAGGAAGCTCGTAACAATCTCATCTCTCGTTCTGGCCTTCGTGTCGCCGGCTCTTTGCCAACAAGCATCGCCAACACCCGCAGCTAAAGCCAACGCGCGGCCTTCGTCTTCATCAACCCCTCCGGCGGCGGAACCTTATGACAAAGCCGATGTGAAAACGATGGCGTCCAATTGTGTGACGCTCGAAACGGAAGCAGGCGTGATCGAGATCGAACTTTATCCCGAGCACGCACCCGAGTCCGTACGGAGTTTTTTGAATTTGACCGCGACCGGCTTGTTCGATGGTACGAGCTTTAGCCGCGTCGTTCCGGGATTCGTAATTCAGGGTGGGAATATGTGGTCGCGCGAAGGCGGAAAGGTTTCGCGGGCGATCGGAGAACGAGCGCGCCGCACGTTACCGGATGAGCCGAACAAAATACTTCACGAACGCGGCGTCGTCTCTATGGCACGGCCCGATGAACCGAACCAGGCGACTACCGACTTTTTTATTTTGGTCGCACCCGCTCCGTATCTCGATGGGAAGTTTGCCGCGTTCGGAAGGGTGACCAAGGGAATGGATGTCGTCGATGCGATCAACAAAGCACCTGTAACAGAAGAGAAACCTGAGAAGCCTGTAAGAGTAAAAAAGGCGACAGTCGTAGCGTGCCGTGCAACTCAAACGCAAAGATCGCAGAGATCGCGAAGCTTAAAACAAATATTTGCTCTGCGTTCTCCGCGATCTCTGCGTTAGAAGAATCCGCCTGGGACTCAAAACTACTCGCCGAAATCGAGATCGAGCGTCATCCGGTATTCATTCGCCATCGAAGGATGGCCATGAGCCATGGAGACGTCGATCCCTTTCTTGAAAGTTTCGATCGCCTTCTCACGATCTCCTGAAATTGCATACGCGGTCGCGAGCGTTCCGTATGCGTTCCCCTCGTCGTCAGCTTTAGACAGATAATCCTCCAGCACGCGAATCACCTGTACATGATCGCCGAGCTTCTCGTATTCTTTTGCGAGGCCGAACATAACCATCGTGTTCGAAGGATCGGCCTCGAGCATCTGTTCAAAGACTTCGATTCTATTCATCGGTCTACCGCGCGTACATTGCGACGGTCTGGCCGAATTTGCGAAGCGACGCCGGGGCGGCGGACGCCGGCAGCCCAGGGTCACCGATAATTTCTTTTGACCTCTTCTCGTAGATCGCCTGGTTCAGGTCCCCGTCCGAATTGATCGAAACACCTTTCAAAGAAACTCCGGCAAACAGGCCTTTGCTTCTCGAATAAGTAAGTATTTCCGCGTCGAGCGTTGCGTTCGTCGAGGCCGCCGCGGTGCGACCAACCGGCCCGGCGGCAACACTTCCTTCCCCGCCCAGTTCGAACTTATCTTCCAGCAATCCTTTCAGTCCCTTGTCGTTCATGATCAACATAATGTAGTCGGTCTTCGAACCGCCGATCTGCAGGCCGATACTTCCGCCGGCCATGTTGAAGAACGCAGGAGCGCTCCATCCGCGTCCGATCCGGCGAACGGCTATGCCCTTTCCGCCTTGGCCGCCGATGATAAATGCGCCTTTGATGGCACCCGGGAAAACCACGACAGCTTTTGCCTTGTCGAGAAGATCGCGCGGGATCGATCTGTCCTTGGCCCGCATTATCTCGGTCATAACTTTGGACGCGTCGTTGACGCGTTTCACCGCGTCCTTGAGGTCCTTGCCGGTACTCTTTTGTGCGAGAGCCGATGATAGCAATAACGGAAGAAGAAGAGCCAGTAATCCGAATCGAACTTTCATAGTTACACCTCCAAGTGTCTTGTTAATTTCAGTATAACAAGAATCGTTCCAGTAAACTTGGCAGTCGCAGCTCAACGTCTTTAGAGAACGGCCCAGAATTTGTCGCCGTAAACACGAATCCCGGGCGACTTAGGTGCGACGATAGATTTCCGCCGCGTGTCTCGTTCAAAATCCGCCGCCACCGTCTGAGAGAAATCTCGCGCGGGACTCGCGAAAATTCGCGCAGCAAAAGCGCAGAAGCTAGAAGAGAGTTTGCTGTGCAGGGATGACCATTTCGGGTTCAGGTTCGGTTGGCGTCTCGTGCTGGCGGAATCCGAGGCGTTTTGCGTGAA
>JBDTSA010000288.1:0-3946 GCA_039931335.1 Acidobacteriota bacterium | reverse complement strand
CAACAACTACGGTGTTAACGCGAACATCGGAAATTATGTGAACTGGTCCGAGATCTACGACGGTATCGGCGGGAAGCTCGACGTCAACTACTGGGTGCTTCCGCATCAAAAAGCCGCGGCGATGAAGACTTTCAAAGAAGTGCCGCGGATGTTGAAGGCTTTCGAATATTGGTTCGGCAAATATCCGTTCTATGAGGACGGCTACAAACTCGTGACCGTTTCATACCCCGGAATGGAGCATCAGAGCTCGGTTACGTACGGCAATTACTTTCGAAACGGATATCGAGGCCGGGATGTGAGCTTTACGGGAATCGGTTACAAGTTCGACTTCATCATCGTTCACGAATCTGGTCACGAGTGGTTCGGCAACAACATCTCGATGAAGGATGCGGCCGACATGTGGATACACGAAGGGTTCACAAACTACTCGGAGAATCTGTTTGTCGAATACTACTGGGGCAAACAGTCGGGATCTGATTACGTTATCGGAAGCCGCAAGAACATTGCGAATGAAAGTCCGATCATCGGCACGTACGGCGCTAACCGCGAAGGCTCTGGCGATATGTATTACAAGGGCGGCAACTTGCTGCACACGATTCGTCAGATCATAAATGACGACGAGAAGTGGCGGATGATCTTGCGCGGACTGAACAAGGACTTCTGGCACCAGACGGTCACCACGCAACAAGTCGAGTCGTACATCTCGCAACACGCCGGAGTCGATCTGAGTAAAGTATTCGATCAATACCTTCGAACTACCCAGATCCCGCTGCTGCGATACAAAATCGATGGAAACAAACTGTCGTTCAAATACGAAAAGGTCGTGCGGGGTTTCGCGATGCCGATCAGGGTGAGTATCGACGGCAAAGTAGTTTCGATCACCCCGACTGAATCGACGCAAGCGATCACGAGTGGGGAGCCGATCAAAACAGTTGACGTGGATCGGAATTATTACGTCGAGTCGGCCTTGATGACTCGATAGGAAGGGTTGCCGCGAGACGATCACGGTTGCTCACAGCAAAGAACGCTGAAATCTTCGGATGCTGTATTTCCGAAATAGTCGGCGACGAAAACGCGCAGGATGTACATCCCGGCGGCAAGATCTTTAATGTCTACAAAGTCTTCCTTCGCACTTTCTCCATTAACTCGATTCGTCGCTATGTAGTTGAAGACCGTCTCTGGTGTATAGCCCGAACGACTGCCGTCAGCGTAGACGAACCTGACTGCGTCATTTGAAGGGCTCCGGCTGAAGTCGATCCTCCAATCGATCTCTCGCACCGGGCTTCCGTCCGGCCGGAGCATTTGGTACCCGACTTTGTAAACGCCTAACCGACGCCGTTCCGAATTCCCGTCCATACGGTCGTACGCAGTGACCAGTACTCGGACGTCGGAGGTAAGTTTGCCGACCGAATCTGACCAACCAAAAGGGAAGCGATCGCCAACCGAATAGCGGAGATCGGCGCTTTCAATTACGGGAGGGATCGAGTCCCTAATGCCCGGTAGATCCAAAGCGGCGAGTGCGTTGACTTCATGTCCGTTTCGCCCGGCGATCAAATGCACGTGATTCATCGAGTTCAGCGTGCCGATCGGATCACCGGCGGTGAACTTCGCTCCGCGCGGAACGCGCACGCCTGTCAGGTTACCCGCCGAATCGCGCTCGAATTGAAATCTAGGATCCCCAAACGTGCGATCGTCCTTGTCACGCCCGAGCCGCAGATGGATATAACCGATAAGCGGCAGTCGAAGAAGCTCGCGCGACGTGCCGAAATTATCCGCAGAGTGCGGATCGAGTACCGTCTCATCGCGAATAAACTTTGCGGTCTCACCATACGCGCCGGCGATGTCGAGCCCGTTGTGAAACCAAACAGGCTTGCCGTCCGGTTTTACATCGCCGCGTATTTCCCCAAGCGTTCCGGCGATCTCGCGGGGATTCTGCGGCGGATCGAACGGCCAACGCGTGGCGAGCGGAAGAGGTTCGTCGTCAGGTTCGACAGATGGTTTTGTGAAGCGCTCGTCGGCAGCGTCCGTGACGATTCGCAATGAGCGGTTGTCGCTATCGGCGACATAGAGTCGGCCATCGCCACCGACAGCGATGCCCGACGGACGATTGAGTCTTGCCGAACGCCGATTGCCGTCGAGGTATCCGCGACGATCGCCGGCGACCGTTTCCACAAACGGAAAGACGCGTTGGCCGATCACGCGAATGGCGTTGCCGTCCGCGACGAAGATCCGCCGGAGCCCATCCGTGGTTACCGCCGTCGGCATCACAAAACGCGCGGTCGAAAGGGTGCCGTCGATCAGATCACGTTCATCGGAGCCGGCGAGCGTACGAACTTCTCCACTCTGCTCGACGACGCGGATTCGTGCGTTGCCCGAATCTGCGACGACAATCTTGTCTCCCCAGACGGCGATACCGAGCGGCGTATCGAATTTCACCGTCGCGCCGTTCCCGTCGGCGAAGCCGCGCGTCGAGCCGGCGAGCGTTGAGACGACTCCATCGCGGATCCGACGGATCCGGTCGTTGTATGTGTCCGAGACGTAGATGCTGCCGTCCTCGGTGATCGCAAGACCGATCGGCGCGTTGAACTTTGCGAGGTTGGCGAGACCGTCGGTGTCACCAGACGTTCCGTCGACGCCGGCGATTATCGTGATAGCTCCGTCATCCGCGATTTTCTTGATCGTGTGCGAGCCGGAATCGGCGACGACGAGGCTGCCGTCCGGAAGAAATGCAATCGCCGAAGGCGTGTTCAGGCCCGACGCGAAGATCTCGCCGGATCCGTCCGTGACGATCCGTCGAATCGTTCCGGTTCCGCCGTCGGAGAAATAAATCACATCATCTTTGATGGCAATTCCAAATGGCTCACCGATATTCCCGACACCGGGAACCGTCGCGACCCGCTCATAGACGATCGTATGCGGCGTGTCAGCACGTTTGCAGGCAATGAGGAAGATCGCGAGACATGCAATAGCGAGAATATTTCGGATCAGGCAAAGATTGCGTTCGGCGTCGATCATTTAATGGATTGGCGAGGGAAGTTAAGGACAAATCGATTATACAAAAATTATCGGTGACCGGTTGTAAACGGTTGAGACCGCTTGCGACTCGACAACTTCGGCCGGTATGGGCTATTATCCAAGCTTGACGAGTGGTGAGTTATTGCGACTTGCGGCCACGTAAAATAATCGGCTAAACAGCAAAGAGCTTAATTTTAAGAAAAGACTCTGTGCTGTTTAGCACGGAGTCTTTCGATTTTGGATTTTAGATTTTGGATTTTGACGCCGGCCAAGTGCCTCGATCCGAAGACAATCCGAAATCCAAAATCTAATATCCAAAATATGATGGAGTTTCTCGATCTATTAAAAGAAAAGATCATCGTCTTTGACGGTGCAATGGGTAGCAACCTGCAGGCGCTGAGTCTGACTATCGACGACTGGGGCGGACCGGAGTTTGAGAACTGCTCCGAGAATCTCCTCTACACGCGCCCGGATGCGATCGAGAAAGTTCACACCAGCTTTCTCGATGTCGGCTGCGACGTCATCGAGACGAACAGCTTTGGCGGGAGCGAAGTGGTCTTGACCGAGTTCGGCATCGCCGACAAAACCTACGACGTAAACCTCAAGGCGGCGGAGCTTGCAAAGCGCATTGCGAACGATTATTCGACAAAAGAAAAGCCGCGGTTCGTCGCTGGCTCGATCGGCCCCGGAACGAAACTTCCGACACTCGGCCACATCACGTATCGCGATCTGAAGAAGGCATACGACGACCAGGTCCGCGGATTGTTTGACGGTGGCGTTGACATGATGATCGTCGAAACATGTCAGGATCTGCTGCAGACAAAAGCAGCGCTTGCCGCGATCTTTGAATTCTTCGAGAAACAAAAAGTTCGCATCCCGGTTATCGCACAAGTCACGATCGAAACGTTCGGCACTATGCTCAACGGCACCG
>JBDTSA010000287.1:0-3950 GCA_039931335.1 Acidobacteriota bacterium | reverse complement strand
ACTTGTAGTCGAAGATTTAACGGACATTCGAATAATGATGAAAATCATGGTCGAGTTGTACGGCTATGAAGTCATCGAAGCGCGTGATGGAGCGGAAGCGGTTGAACAGGCACGCGAGCATCGGCCGTCATTAGTTCTGATGGATCTCGCGATGCCGTTGATGAACGGTGCGGACGCCGCTCGTGCAATAAAAGGCACCGAGAGTTGCCAAGATATTCCGATCATCGCCGTGACCGCCTACCAAAACATGGACGAAGAGGCGCTCGAAGCCGGATGCGAGCGTGTCATCCACAAACCTGTCGATTTTCTAAAACTGAAGACACTTCTTGCCGAACACGCGGTCTGATCTCAGTCTGAGACTTTGAATTGATCCGCGAAGCGACGTCACAAGCTTCGCGGATTTTTGCGTTTAGGCGAATGAGATGATCATTCCTGCGGCTCAGCCACGAAGTCAAAGCTCGTGACATTGTCGTTCATTGTAACGAGACGTGAAGGAACCGCGAACGCATAACGTTTAGAATTGATCGTTACGAGGTATGTTCCGGTTGAAAGACCGTCGAAGCTGTAATATCCAAACGAACTCGTCAGCGCCGATCGAGACTCCGGCATCACGCCGCTTTCGATCGTCATTCTCGCGCCTCGAATTCCATTTCCCTGGGCGTCCGTGACACGGCCCGACAGTGACACAGGCGCGACAGTCGGACTTAGATTCGGGCCATCTGGCGTTGGAAGCATGACCTGATATGAATTCGTGTTCCGTTCGCCGCCGAGGCCATTCGGAATGCGCTGCATCGACACGGTCGCGCCTGTCCCCGCTCCGTTCTCGTTTATTTGCAGTTGTCCGGTATTCAGCAGTGCCAGAAGGCCTGTGTCGATCGTCGTACCGTTGCTATAAGTGATAGCGTCGACAAGATTAGTGATCGTAAGTGGTGTTCCGTTCGGAAAGTCCGCAGCGTTTGCCGCGAATAATGCGACGGCATCCGGACCATTCTGGAGACGGCCGTTCGCGAAGGTAACATCCACTCCCGGCACGGCAGAATTCCCAAGCGTAAAAAAGCCGGCCGGGTTCGTCGCCGAACCATCGAGATCGAAGGCCGCATAAGATAAGTCATCCCCACCGTTATAGAAGACAACAACATACCCATCCAGCGGACTGTTTCCGACGCCGCCGTCGAAGAGTTCGACGAATTCGGCGGTGTCCGTACTGGGCGTGTCGGAATCAACTTCATTAATGACAAGGGTTCCGATGTTGCGAGCCTTCGACGTCATGGCCGAACCAGATAACCGTCGGTGGGCCGGAAGTGATGTGACAAGCGCGAAAAGAATTGCGGCGGCGAGAGCTACGCTCCTAAAAGTTCTACATCGAGACATGGGAGTTCTCCTTTGCTATTTCGGTCTTGGTAAAAACTGTGCCGCGATCAAAAGCTGCGCTAGATGTGACATGCGGACTTGAACCGTCCCTATCACGTATCCGGAAAACCAATAGGACGAGACCGTTATGGGAAGACGATATCGCCGCGCCGGCGCAGATGTCCTAAAAAATCCTGAAAAGTTGTATGTTTTTCTTACGTGTTTAGACGGCATGGTGATTGCTACTGAAGTCGTGCTGCGGAGTGCTTTCGACAAGTGGACACCGGTCGGAGCCGTGATCGGGTCCCGCCCTCACCTTGGGCGAGCGCCGCAGCGTTTCGGCTGTGAGCAAAAATTCGAAACGGATTTCTGCTCAAAGTCGGATCAACACGGTCAAATAAAAAGCGCCCTTCGAATTCGGAGGGCGCTTTTTTTTGAACGGGAGGCTGTCATGCCATCTTACCGGCACGGGTCACGACAAGGCTCTGGCTCTTCGGGATCTGACGCGCCAGATTCGAAGTTTACTTATCATCTCCTAGTGCCTTTATTTGAACTGAGGTCCGCGTCTCGAATGTGGGCATGAAAACCTTGCGAATACCCTTGCCGACTTTTAAGACTGCAAAGTCGTCGTCAGTTCGTATCGTCACCCAGTGTCGTCTATGTTTTGTAAATCCTATCGGTATCGCGACTATCAGCAGCAACGGAAATACGATGCTTGCCGCACCTAAACCGAGACCGGTCTTCCATCGAGGGTTTTTCGTATACGAATACTCGGCCGACTTGATCTTGTCGTAAGACCACTCCTTCATGACCGCATTGTTCGAGCGAGACACGACACGCATCGAGGTATCGTCGAATACGATGCGAACTGCCGTTTCGCGAAGATTGTCGCCGTCGGCCTGCATTAGTTCGATGTTCTCGAACGTGTCGAGATCGCTGGCGAGCGGGGGCGCCGCAGCGGTTGTCACGGACAACAGCAATAGAATTGCGATAGATCGTTGTATATATTTCATGATCATCGAGCTGAGTCGATCAGCGCTCCTTTATCTTTTCCTTCTGCGCCTCGAAATACCTCAGGTCAACTAACATGATGAAGGAAGGGACGAAGTGGAATCGTTACCTTGTCACAGTTTGCGAAGTGTCACAGAGGGGCGCTAAGGATTTTGTCGAAGGAACTTCGAATGTTCAGTCGATGGATCGTGAGACGCTCGACAAGCTCGGCGGCGGACGCGAGTCCCATTCGCTGCGAAACAACATCAAGAGCTTTTTGATTGGCCGTCGGAAGGCGCGTCGTTCTGCCGATGGTGAGCCGAAGATCGTGATCGAGTGCTGAAAGAAAGCGATAACCGTCGAGCAGAACTTCATGGTCCGCGGCCGATAGAGATCCGGTTTCGCGCAACACGCCGAGCATAAAGTCCGTCGACCGGTCTTCGGATCGATCGGGGATGTTGTCGCGAAGCTGCAGATATCGCATCGCGAAATAGATATCGAGCATGCCACCGGGCCCATACTTGATGTCGACGTCTTTCGAACGTCGCACGTGCACTTTTTCATTTTCAAGGAGGGTCCGAACGCGACGGGTCTCGTTTGCGAGATCCGACGGATCAATGCTGCCAGCGCGAGTGTGGATGATCTCTCGTATGGACTGTTCCAATTCGCGGGCGAAGTTCATTTCGCCGCCCACCGCACGTATTTTTACGTACGCCAGCAACTCCCATATGGCGGCAGATGCGCGGACGTACTCGACGAATGCAGGTGCCGAGATGACACTCTGTCCATTCTTACCGTACGGACGCAGGCGGAGATCGATTCGATAGATGCTGCCATCGCGCGTCATGCTGGAGAGTGTCGTGACAAAGATCTCGGCAACGCGTGAATAGAATTCGGCTTCGGCTGTTTCCGGCGGAAGCTCGAGCGCTTTATTTGGGTCATCGTAAACAAGAACAAGATCGAGATCGGATCCGTAATCGATCGCTCCGCCGCCGAGCTTTCCGAGGCCGATGACGGCGATCCGAAGCCTCTCTATCTTCGTGTTGTATCGGCGCTCCAAGTCTTCGTGGGCAAGATCGAGAGCGATCTCGATACTCGCTTCGGCTAATGCGGTTTGGGCTCTCTTCGCGCGTTGGACGTCTAGAATGCCATCTAGCTCCGCTGTCCTGATCTCTTCTATGGAATGGGACCATCGTCGTCGAAACGCGCCGAGCTGATGGCGAAAATCGGTTTCTTTTTGGATCGCGTCGTGAAGTTGAGCGAAATATTCATCGCGCGATGAAAGAGCGGCGGCAGCCGGTTGGTTAGCATTCGCATCGTCGATCGGTTGCGAGCCTGCATCTAGACCCATTGAGTCGGAACCTGACTCGACACCATCCTTCGCCGCGGGTACTTCCGATTGGAGCACGTCTCCGGACCCGAAGACACGCTCGAAGATGCGGTGAACATTCGACGTCTGGCTATCGATCTCGCCATCGAAGATCTCAGACGTCTCACACCTCATCCGCAGTGCGACCAAGCCTCGCCGATCAGATTCAGCCGGGACCGTGTGCGTCTGTAGTCCGTTTTCCATTTGGAGTATGTGCTCCAAATGTCGAAGAAATTCGTAC
>JBDTSA010000286.1:0-3964 GCA_039931335.1 Acidobacteriota bacterium | reverse complement strand
AGGGCTTGGCGGCGCACCCACTGTTCGGCGGCGGGATCGGCTTCGGGGTGCAGGCCGAAAGCCTTCTTTCCGATCCGGTCCCCGAGCCGTTTGTACGATTCCAGGATCGCCACCTCGACGTCTTTCGGGAACGGTGTCTCGAGCATCATCGACCGAGCCTCGCTGCCGACACGGGCGAGCTCTTCGAGATTGTTTGTATCGAGCCCCTTGAGCAATTTCTTCAGCCGGTTGCGAAGACCGTCTGTCTCGAGCAGCGTGTGATACGCGTTACTCGTCGTCGAAAAGCCGTCGACGGCGCGAACGCCCTGTCCGGTCAGCTCTCGGAAAAGTTCACCGAGGCTCGCGCATTTGCCGCCGACGAGCGCGACGTCGCCGGCTCCTACCTGGGTGAAATCTAGAACATGAGGGTTCGTATCACTCATAAGTTACTTGGACCGCGGATCAGGCTGATCAGACGATAAAACGGATAAAGAGAAATCAGTTCCGAAAAAATTCGCTCGATCCGCTATACACCGAGTTCTAAAACTCCGTCAAAATCGGATGACAGCGTCCGGGCCGCCTTCGACATGAACAGTATCGACGAATCGAATGCTCTTGCTGTCCGTTGTCATGACTACCGAGTGCGTACGCTTACCGGCTCCAAAAAATCTGACGCCGCGGAGCAGCGCGCCGTCGGTGACACCAGTCGCCGCGAAAATTATCTTCTTGCCCGGTGCAAGATCGTTCGTATCGTAGATCTTATCCGGATCGGTGATTCCCATCTCCTTCAAACGCGCCATCACCGTCTCCCTCGGCGGTACCTTCGTCCGGTCAACGCCGAGACGTTCGGGGTCGAACACAAGCCTTGCCTGGATCTCACCGTTCAGGCACTTCATCGCCGCGGCGGTGATCACGCCTTCGGGCGCACCGCCGATCCCCATCAGCGCGTGTATATTAGTCCCTGCAACCGCCGCAGATATTCCAGCCGAAAGATCGCCATCCGAAATCAAACGTATGCGGGCGCCGGCGGCACGCACGTCATCGACCAATTTTTTGTGTCGCGGACGATCAAGACATATCACCGTCAGATCTTCGACATCGCGACCTAGCCGTCGTGCGATGTTCTTCAGATTGTCCTCGACCGGAGCGTCGATATCGACCGCGCCGCGTGACGAGGGGCCGACGACGATCTTGTCCATGTAGATGTCGGGGGCATTAAGCAAGCCGCCGCGTTCGGCAGCGGCGAGCACCGCGATCGCGTTGTTTGCGCCCAGAGCACAGAGGTTCGTTCCCTCGAGCGGATCGACGGCAATGTCGACTTCCGGAAACTCCGCTCGCGCCTCGTCCGAGAAGGCTCCGCCGCCAAGCTCCTCGCCGATGTACAGCATCGGAGCTTCGTCGCGTTCGCCTTCACCGATCACGATGCGGCCTCGCATCGGGACCGTGTCCATCACTTCGCGCATCGCCTCGACCGCGACGTGGTCCGAATGTTTACGGTCGCCCTGACCCATTGTCTTCGCCGATTCGATCGCCGCAGCTTCGGTCACACGTAGAAAATCCAGAGCCAATTCGCGTTCAGCTTTGATAGTTTTCATTCTATTTGTCCTGAGAATTTACGCCTTTTTTGTTTGAAATATGAACGCATTCTACCACTTGTCGAACCTCATTTGACAAGTTAAGCTCTCAGGTATTACGGTTTTAGTTTGATTTTTGCTGCGTTTGGAGTACCTGCATTAGCAGGCTTTTGTTTGAGAAGTGCCAAACGCTGGATATCTTAAAAGAAGCGGCCGCCTTGAGGCGGAACCTTGAACCCTATGACCTATATCGTTGCCGAGCCTTGCGTCGAATGTAAATATACCGATTGCGCGGCTGTTTGCCCGGTCGAAGCTTTTCACGAATTACCAGACAAGCTTCTAATCAATCCCGATACCTGTATCGATTGTGACGCATGCCTTCCGGAATGCCCGGTCGAGGCGATCTTTTCGGATATGTCGATACCCGAGGAGTATTTGAACTGGCTGGAAATAAATAAAGAGGCGGAGAGTTATCCGATCATCAGCACAAAGCAGCCTGCACTGTTCGGATCAGCATGTAAGGGACAACCGGAATAGTTATCGAAAGAGTTTTGGATCGAGGCGGCCTTGTCGGCCGCCTTTTTTATTTGATGATCTCGAAAGGAAGGATCTGGCTGGCAACCTGTTTCCCCGAGCGATCAAAAACCGTCAGCTTCAGAAGGTAGTCGCCCGGCTGCAACGAATCTTTGAGCAATACAGCGCCGCTGACCTTTACATGTTTCGGATCCGTCTGGGCAGAAACATCGATCTTGTTCAATGCTCCTTCAATGACAACCGCCTCGTTCTGCATGATCTTCGCCTGGGTCTCAAGCTTCGGCATCGACTGCGCTTCGCCCTTCGCGTTATAGACCTCGAACCCGTATCGAAGAACGGTGCCGGCCCTGAACTGGCGGAGAACCGTGTCATACAGCAGAGTCGACGGAACTTGCACCTGACCCGGAGCGTTTCCGACCTTACCTGCCGCAATGCTCTGCCAAATCGACATACTGACGTTCTCGACGGCCATGCTGGAAATCGTCAGCTTCCGCTTACCGAGATCCGGAACTTCGATAATCTGCGCCGCCGAGCCGACCTTTCCACTCGTAGTGTCGCGTACAGCAACGCGATATTGATAAATACCGGGACTCTTTATCGGCACCATCAGAACGTAGACAAATCCCTTCTGCATCATCGTGTCAAGAGTCGCGCCTTTTGTCTTGATCGTATACTGAGCTTCTTTCTGCTCGACGGCCACGCCGTTGTTACCAAACGCAACAGCACCGACATCGAAGGTCGCGGTTTTCCAGCCGTCCGAAGTATCGGTAAAGGTCAAGTTGTTGGCGTCGATGTGTAGGAATGATCGAATGTACGATCCGGCAGCGGCCTCGTCCGCATAAAGCGAGTTCGTCGTAACGGAAATTTGGCTCGCAGCAAATGGCGAGCTCAACGCTTTTACAAGATCACGTTGAGCATTTGAGATCGCCGGTTGCGAAGCGACCGGTGCCGTGCTGAAGAAACCGCTGCGATAGGCGACTTTCAGCCCCGGGCGGCGAACTTTGACTTCGAGCTTATTAAACTTACGCTTTGCCGGATCGAAACTTTCCGCATCAGGCACATACGCGAGAAGATAATACCCTGCCTGTTCCTCAAGTGAACGCTGTATACCGCCATTCAGATCCGACGTATTTAATATCGCCTGTCCGCCGGTTTGCTTGGCGAGAAATGCAAGACCCTCCTGGCTCTCCCTGAACGCGTCGGTCCGTAATCTTTCCTTTAACGCACGGTGCCCGTCGACGATCTCATAAGTCGAATCGGACGCTTTGATCGACATCGACTGCATACCCTTTGTATCGAAAGTGTAGACCACAACGGCTGAGCGATTCGCAAATTCAACGAGATCCTGCAACATTTCGTAGACTACTGACGAGCGCGATTTCACCGTGTCACTCGAGATCTGCATGCCGTCCGAGAAAAGGAACATAACCTTGCGTCCTGGAAGCTCGTTCATCCCCAGCATCAGGTAACGCATCGTTCCGAGCGATGCCTGCGCATACAGCCCAGCTTCGAACTGGTTCAGGTTTTTCAAGTCGTTGTAATCGCGCGCCTTCGATTGTGTGACGCTCGGATGGACGAGGCCGGTAGTTCGGCCGCTGGTGTCGTTCCCGGCTCCCGAAGCGACACGATCGCTTTCCGTTCTGAAGAGTTCGGTTATTTCCTGCGGGTTTTGTGAAACCGAGCTAAGAGCGTCGGCCTCGGCCGTAAAAGGGTTCCACCGAATGGCATCGATCGCGGCAAGTAAGAGTCGCTTGTCGGCTGTGAATTGCTGCAGCGCACCGACAGCACCGGCCGTGCGGATTATCGCAACAAGGTCGCCCGGCTGCATCTGTTCGTCGATAAACCGCCGGAGAGCTCGGCGGGTGTAGTAAACACTC
>JBDTSA010000285.1:0-3970 GCA_039931335.1 Acidobacteriota bacterium | reverse complement strand
AATAGATGCGAGCCGTCGTAGACGGCGATAGAGCTTACGGCCGGCGCTCGCTACGCGAGCTCGGGCGACGTTTGCGCTCGAACCCCCAGCTCACGCTGGGGGCTTTATGCTGTCGCCGTCTACAACGGCTGTCGAACCACTATGCGGAAATGACATCGCGAATAAGCGGGGTATGCGGAGGCGGCGAGTCGTCAATTGTGTACGCGTCCGAGATCTTTTTACCGCAGATCTCGCGATGAGCTTCGGCACGGTAGGAAAGGATGCCGATCGGATCGCCCGGCGATATCTTGTCACCGAGCTGCGTCATGCATTCAAAGCCGACGGCATGATCAACTTCGTCTTCTGCCCTGACGCGACCGCCGCCTATCTCGGAAAGCGCATTGCCGATCGCTAGAGTATCGATCGCCGCGACACAACCGGAACGCGACGCTTTGACCTCGTACTTCTTCATGCCGCTTTCGAAAAGTTTTTCGGGTGCATCGCAAACCGACTGATCGCCATTCTGACAGCCGATGTTTTTTCGAAAACGCTCAAGGGCCTCACCATTCGAGATCTTCGTCTCGACCAGCTCGCGCGCGGATTCGATCGAATTAGCTACGCCTGATAACAGAAGCATCCTTGCCGAAAGTTCGACAGACAGCTCGGTCGTCGCACTCGCTCGCTTGTCGGCTTCGCCGCGAAGGATCTTTATACACTCGTAGATCTCGTGGGCGTTGCCGACAAACTGTCCAAGAGGCTGATTCATATCCGAGACGACCGCCTGCGCCTTGACGCCGAACTTAGTGCCGGTCTTCACCAGCGCGTGCGAAAGTTTTTGCGAATCTTCGAGGCTCTGCATAAACGCTCCCGAGCCGGTCTTCACGTCGAGGACGAGTGCGTCTAATCCCTCGGCAAGTTTTTTCGACATGATCGACGCGACGATCAACGGAATGTAAGGCACCGTCGCAGTAGCGTCGCGAAGTGCGTAAAGTTTTTTGTCGGCAGGCGCGATCTGATCCGTCTGCCCGGCCATTGCGAATCCGCATGACTTTACGATCTTTCTAAACTCGTCAGTCGGAAGTTTCACATTGTAACCGGGAATAGATTCGAGTTTGTCGAGTGTTCCGCCGGTGTGTCCAAGCCCGCGTCCCGAGATCATCGGGACCGCGACGCCGCACGCCGCGACGATCGGCGCGATGAGCAGAGACGTTTTGTCGCCGACGCCGCCGGTCGAGTGCTTGTCGGCTTTTGGCATCTCGATGTCGGAGAAATCGAGAACGTCGCCGGAGTAGAGCATCTCGCGCGTAAGCGTCTCGCTCTCGGCGTCGTTTAGTCCGCGGATGAACATCGCCATCAGCAGTGCCGAGATCTGGTAGTCGGCCCACGTCTTGTCGCAGACTCCGTGCACGAACTCCGCGATCTCATCCGTCGAGAGCTCCGATCCATCACGTTTTTTTTCGATTATCTCTTGCGGTCGCATTCTTGTCAGAACCGGGAGCAGTAGCGACCGGGATCTTGCGGGGTCACTCCAAAACAAAAAGGTCTGGCCAAGTTTCGCATAAGGCCAGCCTCAAAGTCCAAGCTTAGTGATTTTGGACAATGGGTCAGTTTGAAAAAGCGTTTTTGTTCGAGCATAGCCACGTTGCTTCAGCACGTGGACCGGCTGTCAAAGGATCGGTCCGGGCGTTTCAACGCCCTTACAAAAAGGCAAGCCCGTTAAAACGGGCTCATTCCTTTCGCTACGGCCCGACCACGCCGTAAACGGCGTGGCTACGCGAAGCCGTTAACGAAGGCGAAGCAAACTCGATTAATTTAAAACTGACCCACTACCGGATTTTGGAAATGTCAGGTCAATTCTTCGCGGCGCATAATCGCCGGATCTGAGCTAGCGCCGTTTTGAACGCCTCACTTGCTTCGCTCTTTACGACTATCTCCACGATCCGGCCATCGTCCACAAATTTCAGCTCAAGCGTCCGGACCTCGGGATATATGTGATCGGTGACGTTGATGCCATCCGCGGAGATTCGACCGAGGTCAAACGAAATATCTTCCTTGACGGTATTGGTGGTCCGCGTCGCACCCATTGTCGCCGTCGATGTCGATGCAAATTTGCGCGCCTGGTTATAGCTGAATGTGCATCCTTCGAACTTCGCATTCGACACCGTCACAGTCGTAACTTTTGTTTTATACGTAGCGTACTTCACAAAGGAATCGACAAACCACTTTTCGGATTCCGCGAGAGTTGCCGTTTCAGCCGGCGGTTTGATCTCGTCGCGCTTTTGCGGCCGGACTTCGACCGTAAGGGCAAAAATCGCAGCCGTCAACAACAGGCTTGTTCTCAACTTAAACTTCATCCTTCCTGAGCAAGAGTACGACAGTTGCACGAACGGCTCTTTTTTCTCCGACAGCGTCGACGCCTTCGCCGGATTTAGCCTTAATGCTGATCGCGTGGCTGTCAGCTTCAAGAACCTGTGCGAGGCTATCGGTAATTTGTTGGATGTACGGGCGAAGCTTTGGTTGTTCGAGCTCGACTGTCGAGTCAATATTTTCGATCGAATACCCGTGCTGTTTCATGAGCCCGACCGCGAACCGTAAGAAAACAAAACTCTCGGCGTTCACCCATCGCTCGTCCGTGTTTGGAAAGTGTGAACCGATATCGCCGAGCGCGAGTGCACCGAGGATCGCGTCGGTTATGGCATGAGTCAGCGCGTCGGCGTCCGAATGCCCTTCGGCACCGAGATCGGATTCGATCGCGACGCCGCCGAGGACCAGCGGGCGCCCCGAGACCAGTCGATGAATGTCACTGCCAAATCCTATACGCATGAGCAATCAGTTGTCGGTCGTCAGCTGGCAAAGTCCGGTTTCTATCGTTTCCGCGTCATTCAGTGTTTTCAGTAGTTGCAGTTCGGGGAGCACAGAATACATGGAACACTCGAAATGCACGGTACATTTGAAACACTAAGACTTCTCATTCTGCTCGTGCATCATAGCCCGAGCCATCGCTAGATCTTCCGGATGGGTGATCTTAATGTTACGAGCGCTTCCCTCGACAAGCTCGACGGGATGGCCAAGCTTCTCGACAAGATAGCACTCATCGGTCACATCTTCACCTAACTCGCCGATCTCAAATGCACGTCGGAGAACTTCGATCTTAAAAGCCTGAGGCGTTAGCGCCCGACGAAGCTTGTTGCGGTCTAACGTACCCGAGATATCATTGCCGCGGATGGTCTTGATCGTATCCGTGACCGGACCGACCAGGCAAGCAGCTCCCATCTCCTTAGCCTTTGCGATCGTCCGCTCTATTTCGTCGACGGAGACAAATGGTCTCGCACCGTCGTGGATGGCAACTATCTCAACATCATCTTCCACGCTGCCGAGCCCGTTAAAGACTGAAGCGGCCCTGGTGGCGCCGCCGGTAACGACCCGCAGAGGTTTCGAGAAACCGATCCCGCCGAGTTCGGTCACGTACTCCGGCGCAACGACCGCAATTATGGTGTCAACCGAAGGCGCGGATGCAACCCGCTCGATCGTGTGAACGAGTACGGGCTTACCAGCCAAATCTAGGAATTGTTTCGGTGTATCGGATTTGAAGCGTGAGCCGGTTCCGGCGGCGACGATGATCGCGGTTGTCTTCACACCGGTCTATTTAAGCTCTTCGATGATAGTCGTCTGTCGAAGTTCGCGGGTCGCCTTTTTGAAGCCGAGCGATCGCGAGTCATGAATACCGACATTCGATTCGTGATGTTCATCCTTGTCTTCCCAGAGGCGGCCAAAGATCATCTTACCGGCGGTAGTCTGGAGAACACTTGTCACAGCGATGTCGGCAGTTTTGCCAATCAATCGGCGAGCATTATCGACTACGACCATAGTTCCGTCATCGAGATACGCGACGCCCTGGTTGTATTCCTTACCTTCTTTCAGCACGAACACACGCATCGCTTCACCGGGCAGAACGACGGGTTTCAGTGCATTGGCGAGCTCGTTGATGTTC
>JBDTSA010000284.1:0-3972 GCA_039931335.1 Acidobacteriota bacterium | reverse complement strand
CCCGGGTATGAATGAAAACTTAGAAGCACAAAATTCCTGACACGCTCCAAAATTCCTGACACGCTCGACAATCTCCCTGTCCCGCGTCTCCCTTTCTACTGCCTCTTGTCTCCTGTCTCCTGTCTCCCGTCTCCTGTCTCTTGTCTCCCGTCTCTCGTCTCCTGTCTCCTGTCTCCTGTCTCCTGTCTCCAGTCTCCCTACCTCCCCTCCACCGAGTCGCGAACAATTACTCGGCCGGAACAAAAATGGACTTATCGATCCCGCGCTCGTTCCCGACCACCGCAAACCGAATGTTCTTCATATATTTGTTTGACACATCGCGGACCTCGTCGGGCGTGACCGCCCGAACGCCTTTCAGAAATTCGAACGAGTTTCGCCATCCGCCACCGATCAGTTCGTACCGCGCAAGCTCACCGGCTTGCGCCGCGTTCGTTTCTTGTCCGAGATAATACCTCGTCAGAAAGAAGGCCGCGATCTCATCGATAACTTCCTTGTTGAGCGTCCGCTGCTGCAATAGTTTTATCTGATCAAGCATGACAGCCACTGCTTGATTTGCATCCGTCGTCGATACAGAAATGTTCGCCGTGTTCGCCGCATTGTTGTCCATCTCCGCACCCGGAGCGTAGGACAGCTGACGGCGGACCCTGACCTCCTGATTGACAAGCGCGTGCAGGATAGATGTCGCGACACGCATCGCATAGTAATCGCGATCACTAAGCGAAGGCGCGGCGAACACACCCTCAACATAATTCGTCGGCAGCGGCCTCGCCGTTATATTCAACGTGCCTTTTGAAAAGTCTATCGCCGGAAGCGGACGTTCCTTATAATCGCCGCGCGGCAGCTTCCCAAATGTCGCCGTTATTCGTGCCTTCAATACGTCGGGGTCGAGGTCGCCGACAAACACGAAAAGCAAACGCGAAGTCTGCATTATGCTTTTGTGATATTCGCGGAGATCGGCAGGGGTAAAGCGCGAAATGTTCGCAACTGTTCCATTGACGTCGTTGGCATACGGGTGCCCCGCAAAAATAATGTGGTTCTGTATCGCTTCTAGTGCGCTTTCCGGACTCGTACCCGACTCGCGTAGACCGGTGAGGATGCGTTCGCGATTGAGGTCGATATCGGCCGGATTGAACGCCGGATTCATCATCACTTCTGAAAAGATCTCCCACACTCGATCGAAGCTTTCGCGCGTAGTCGCCAATGACGCAACGCTAAAATCATTCGAAGCTGCGGAGCTGATCGAGCTGCCCAGACGCGAGAGCTCGCGCCTCACGATCGACCGAGGCATCTTTTGCCCGGCTTCTATCGCCGACGCAAGCGTAAGATTCTCGATGCCCGCGTTCTTGTCAGTGATATTCCGCGCTCCGCCGCGAATAAATAATCCGCCGGAGACCGTCGCAGCCGATGGACGGCGCTTCACAATGACCTTTAATCCGTTGACTTCGAACTCCTTGACCGCCGCGGCCTGAGCGGTAAAATCGTCCGGCTTGAGTGTCTGAGCATCGAAGCCCACAAACGCGAACAACACAATGAACGCAGCCGAAGCCGCACGTGTAAACAAACTCATTTTCATTCTCACTGCACGCCTCCGATAAGATCCTGCTCGGTCAAGGCCGCGCGTTTTTTCGCTTCGGGTGAAGCGAGGGCGAGGGCGACCCGGTTCTTTCCCTGAATGTAAGTTTTGATATAACGATTGATGTCCGCACGCGTCACCGCACGCAGCTTCGAGTGATAAGTACGGAAATACTCGACACCCGTCGATGACCACCAGAATCCGAGAGTGTGCGCGTACTCACTCGCTTTTTCACGATCGAAGAGGTCGTTCGATTCGAGTATGGTCTTCGCGCTTTCAAGCTCCTCGTCGGTGAAATAATCCGGCCGTGTAAAGTCCGCGATCTCGGTATATGTCGCCGCGAGTAATTTTTTCGAGTTCTCTGGCCGCGTCACCATTATCAAATTGATCGGCCCGACGTTGCGCTGAGTGTAGTATCCGAGTCCTGCCGACGCTGCTAGCCCGGAATCGACAAGTTTGCGCTGAAACCGCGAATCCGGCTGGCTGACAATGTACGAAAAGACATCGGCAGCATAGGTTGCGGCATCGTCCTTTCCGACCGATGGCCCCTGCCAGCCGAGTTCGACAAAAACATTCTGTCCCTGGTCCGCATCTTCCTCGCCGACGCTTTTTTCGATGATCACCGCTTCGCTCTTCGGCAGCGGCGGATGTTCGACGAGCGGGAACTCTTTGAACGGATCGACCGGGCGCCGTTCCCAATTTCCCATGATCTGTTCGGCAAGCTGAAACACTTCCTCGGGTTTCGCGTCTCCCGTCACGATCAACGCTGAATTGTTCGGAACGTAGTATCGAGCCTGAATCGTGCGCATCTTGTCGGTTGTCGCTGCGGAAACCGATTCGCGGGTACCGGCCGGCTGTTTACGGCTCGGATACTTGTAGAACAACTTCTGGATCATCGCGAGCTCGAGATAGCCGTAGGGATTCGCGTCGTGCCGATCGATCTCACCGATGACGACGCGCTTTTCGTTCTCGAAATCCTGCTCGTCAAAGCTCGGGTATCGTACCGAGTCGTTAATGAATCGGATCGCGGTTCCGAGATACTGGCTCGTCGTGTTGAAGAAGTAATTGACAATCTCTTCACGGGTCGTGCCGTTATAGACGCTGACCTCGTCGGAGTCTTTGAGATAAGACGTGTCACCGATCTTCGACTTCATCGCCAGGGCACGCGAGCACATCGGATTCGACGCAAGCGTCGACCGTTGAGCCGAGTTCTCACAGCCGTACAATTGGACAGCGATATTCGGCTTGAAAAACATGTGCTCGTACAAATGAGACAGGCCGTTGAACTCGGGCGGCTCGGTAAACGAACCATTTCGTACCGCGAGTTCGACGGTCACGATCGGGACTGATGTGTCCTGAAGCACGATGACTTCGAGGCCGTTCGACAAAGTTTTCGTGACGAACGGGACCGCGTACGCCGGCCGGGCTGTTGCGGCCGCGGCCAGTTTCGCCGCGCCCGGTCTGGATGTTTGCGCCAAAAGGCTGTTTGAAAAGATCGATAGCGTCGCTAACGATGCGAGCAGTAATTTTCTCACCAAGACTCTCCTGTAGAACGGGCTGTCAGTCCGTCCCGTGTTGATAACCTTACCCACCAAGATCAGTAAATTTGGCGTATGAATAGCCCGTCATACCGTCCTCGCCTTGCGGGCGCCGCAAATTCCATCTTAATCTAATGGCAGGAGAATTAATCAATGGAACGCGACAATTTGATGCACGGCGCCCGAACGGCGTTGAATACGAATACGGATATAAGGGCCTGGGCCGAAAACTTTCTAAAGGAAAAGACGAGAGGCGAGAATTCGTCGATGACCGACGAGGAGTTCGAAAAATACTGGAAATATCACAAGCCTGAGATCATGCACGCCGGTGCGGCGGAAGCGATGCAGGCGTTCCGGGAAGACAGGAGACAGGAGACGGGAGACGGGAGACAGGAGCCGGGAGACTAAAAGCCGGATTATTTTTTTGTCGTGAACAAGACCCAGGAATCTGGCCTGTTTTCCATTGACACCAGCATGGAGATGACTTCGTCGTACTCTGTGTACAGATCCCTCGCTGTTTGGCGCAAAAGATATCCGCACCGGACCGCAACTTCGATCCAGGTCTGCGTCTCGGCCGATTCGCCCTCCGCGTCGTTTAGCTTACAAACAAAAGCTGCTGCGTATCGCCGCTTTCGCCAAGCTTCGGCAATATTTGCAGGCACGGATCGGGAGGACCGTCTGACTTGGTCCGTGAGCGAGTATGTCTCTTCTTTTGGAAAGGCCTTACTGAGTTCAAAGATCCGCATTGCTAAGTCAATAGAACGTTGATAAACAATCAGATCTTGGTGGCGTAAGATTTTTCTAGGCATGGGAGTACCTCTCTTATCTCTTATCTCTTATCTCTTATCTCTTATTTCTGTC
>JBDTSA010000283.1:0-3990 GCA_039931335.1 Acidobacteriota bacterium | reverse complement strand
GGCTGCGTTCATACCGCGCCGGGCCACGGTGCGGACGACTTCCACATCGGGAAGAAGTACGGCCTCGAGATCTACAATCCTGTCGACGCTGCGGGAAATTTCATCGCCGAGGTCGAGCATTTCGGGGGCATGAATATCTTCGACGCAAATCCGAAGATAGTGGAATTTTTGCGCGACCGCGGAATGCTGCTTTTTTCCGAAAAGTACCAGCATCGATATCCGCACTGCTGGCGATGTAAAAATCCAGTTGTTTTTAGAGCGACGCCGCAGTGGTTCATTTCGATGGACGAAGTGAATTCGAATTCGGATTTGGGATCGGGGAATTCCGATTTTATTCAGGCAAATGCTTCCGCGGACGACAAAATCCAAAGTCCAAAATCTAAAATCCAAAATACGAAACCGCTCCGCCAGCAAGCACTCGAAGAGATAGGACGCGTAAAGTGGCACCCAGCATGGGGCGAGGGCCGCATGGCGAACATGTTTAAGGGACGGCCCGACTGGTGCGTGTCGCGGCAGCGTTCGTGGGGTGTTCCGATCCCCGTCTTTTACTGCCAGGCATGCGATGAAGCCATCGCCGACCCAAAGATCATCGATCATGTAGCCGATATTTTCGCCAGGGAAACCTCCGATGCGTGGTATTCGCGACCCGAATCCGAATTGCTTCCAGACGGTTTCAAATGCCCGAAATGCGACAGCGCAGATTTCCGTAAAGAGACTGACATTCTCGATGTGTGGTTCGATTCCGGTTCGAGCTGCGTTGCGGTACTCGAAACGCGCGGCGATACTCTGCGGTTTCCGGCCGACGTTTATCTCGAGGGCGGCGATCAGTATCGCGGCTGGTTCAATTCGAGCCTAAGCTGCGGCATCGCGGCGCATAATTCGGCTCCGTATAAGCAGATCATCACTCACGGCTGGGTCGTCGACGGTGAAGGCCGGAAGCAGAGCAAATCGATCGGTAATGTGACCGCGCCGCACGAGATCATCGATAAGTCCGGAGCCGAGATCCTGCGTCTCTGGGCCGCCGCGGTCGACTACACCGAGGACGTTCGATGTTCGGACGAGATCTTGTCGCGCGTTGTCGATGCGTATCGAAAGTTTCGAAACACGCTGCGATACGCGCTCGGCAATCTCGACGGCTTCGACATCGCCGCCGATGGAGTCGCCGAAGACGAAATGCTCGAGATCGATCGCTGGGCGCTCGCGAGTCTTAATGACGTCATTGCGAAGGTCGTGAGCGGCTACGAAGATTACAACTTTCAGTCGGCGTATCTCGCGCTTTACAACTTCTGCACGGTAGCGCTGTCGGCGAGATACTTCGACATCATCAAGGATCGGCTTTACATATTCGCACCGAAGTCGCGAGAACGTCGCTCGGCGCAGACGGCGTTGTACAAGATCACCGATTCACTCTGCCGGCTTCTGTCACCGATCCTGGTCTTTACTTCGGACGAAGCTTGGGAGAATATACCGGCTCAGTCCATTGCGTCGGTTCACATCGCCGAATTTGCAAAGGCGGAAAGTGCGGACAGAGGCTTGCTCGATCGATGGGAACGCGTCTTTGCGATCCGCGATGAGGTTTTGAAAGCGCTTGAAGAAGCGCGAAATGCTAAGCAGATCGGATCGTCGCTCGAGGCTAAGGTGTTGTTGACGGCCGATGCAGAGACGACGCGGTTCCTGCTCGATTACTTTGAACAGTTACGCTATATTTTCATCGTCTCGCAGGTTGAGGTTCATGAGGGAGACGCGCTGAAGGTCGAGATACTGAAGGCCGACGGCGCGAAGTGTGACAGGTGCTGGAACTACTCGGTTCATGTCGGTGAGTTTGAAAAGTATCCGACCGTTTGCGAACGCTGCATCGCGGCGCTGACCGAGATCGAGAAGGCGGTATCGGCGTGAAATGATGCACAAGCCCGCGCGTAAGCAAGGGCGATATGCACTACGCGGGATGGCCCAGTTGCTCTGGTAGCGGAATCGATGTTGCTCGATATTGACTATAACGCCCTTGCCTTACGCGCGGGCTTTTGCAGCAAATTATAACTCCATGCTTAAAAAAATTGCGTGTGTCTCCGTGCTGATAATTACAACGGCGATCGCCGTCGCAGCTCAATCTGTTTACACGCCCCAGAAAGGTTCGCCTGAACGTAAAGCCATCCTCGACACGCTTCGCATTCCGGTCGAGCGCGATCTCAAGCAGAAGATAGTGTTCGTTGCGGAAAATTTTAGAGTTCAGGGGAACTGGGCATTTGTTGGCGGAACGCCGCAGAGCGTGAACGGTGGTTCGCCCGACTATACCCGGACCCAATATGCCGACGCTCAAGAGTCCGGAGCGTTCGACAATAACTTCTTTGCACTTGTAAAAAAGACGGCGAGCAAATGGAAGGTAGTGACATACGCGATCGGCTGCACCGATGTTTGTTATGCTGACTGGTGGAGAAGGCACAGGGCGCCGAAAGCGGTTTTTCCTTACACGGAGTGACTTCGGAACAGTTTGAGGGGATCGCACGTATTGAACAGAGCCACAGATTTTAGTGAATAAGAAAGACATCATTTGGAAACTTGCTTACCTCGCCGTCGCCGGCGGGGTTTTTCTGATCGATCAAACGACGAAGGCTTGGGCCGTTCGCCGATTACGAACAGGCGACGACATCTCGGCGATCCAGGGTTTCTTGAACTTCGCGTATGCGCATAACACGGGTGTTGCGTTCAGCATGCTCGACGACCAAGGCAACGCCGGTCGATGGGGCCTATCGATCGTCGCTCTGGTCGCCGCCGCCCTTGTCGTTTATTTCTTCTGGCGAACGCCGCGATCGGACGACCGCATTCTCGGGTCTCTGGCGCTGCTTCTCGCGGGCATCGCGGGAAATGTGACGGACCGTGTCCGGCTCGGCTATGTGATCGATTTTATCGACGTCCAGTTCGGCTCATGGCACTATCCGACATTCAACGTTGCGGATATGGCGATCTGTATGGGCGCAGGGTTGCTAATTCTCGATATGTTCTGGTCGAAGCGTAAAGCGAAGCCCCAGACCTAACACAAACTTTTCATTAATAATTACTGATTACCAATTACTAATTAATAATAAATCAAATGTACCCGGAAATATATCGCATCGGCAATTTTCCCATAACGACTTACGGCATCTGGCTCGCGGTCGGAATGCTGCTCGCGCTTTTTGTTGCGTCGCGGCTCGGTGCTCGCGACGGGCTGCCGCGCGAGCGGATCTACGATCTGGGGCTTTGGACACTGATCGGCGGATTGCTCGGATCGAAGATCCTCATGTACTTCGTCGAGGAAAATGTGCAGGTCTTTTCACTGGATTTCCTTCGCTCGGGCGGAGTTTATTACGGCGGATTGATCGGCGGTTTTCTCGCCGTCGTACTTCTAGTCAAATACTACAAGCTTTCGTTCTGGAAAGTTGCCGACGCATTTGCTCCGGCGGTCGCGCTTGGCCAGGCATTCGGAAGACAGGGATGTTTTGCCGCCGGATGCTGTTGGGGAAAACCGACCGATCTATTCTTTGGCGTTCATTTCACCGAAGCGGGTCACGACTACACCGGTGTTCCGATGTACGGACCCGAGGGAAACGCACTCTATCTGTATCCGACGCAGCTCATCGAATCGTTCACGATGCTCGCCGTGTTCGGCTTGCTGGTTTGGCTCCATCGAAGAAAAAAATTCGACGGACAGGTCCTGATCGCATACGGCATCATCTATTCGATCTTTCGATTTTCGATCGAGTTCATACGCGACGACCCGCGCGGCGATCTCTTCGGCCTGACGACGATGACGGGACTTTCAACATCGCAGCTCGTCAGCCTGATCGTCGCGGCTGCTTCGATCGTCTTTATGATCATGAGACTGCGATCGGCTTCCGGTAGATCGGCACCATCTGAAGTCTGACCAATGTCTCTTTTCGTGTGTTTCGCGTGCTTCGTGGTTTTGCCTTTATCTCGGCCAAGCGGAACCACGAAACACACGAAACACACAAA
>JBDTSA010000282.1:0-3993 GCA_039931335.1 Acidobacteriota bacterium | reverse complement strand
CCAGCGTCGCGAAAGACGAAATCGGCTGGCGCTAGTTGTTGAGAACCGTTCGAATCAACCTTCGAGTCGTTCGGCCAGCTCGGACCAGCGGGACAGGTCGGACTCGAGTTGGGTGTTGAGAGTCTGCTGTTCGAGAAATAATTCGTGAACGCGTCCGGCGTCGCTAGCGGCGGCGGTTAGTTCTTTTTCGATCTGGGGGAGGCGTTTTTCGGTTTGGGCAATGCGGAGTTCGAGAGATTCGATCTCGCGCGCTTCTTTGAAGGTGAGTTTTTTAAGTTGGGGTTTAGGCTGCACCGCACAGTCAGTCCCGACACTCTTCTGGATTGTCTTGGCTGCACTCGTCGCAGGGGCGACCCGGTCGCTACCGCTCGCGGTTCTAACAAGACCGTTCGAGCCGGCTTGCTCTCGTCCGGGTGGCGGGCCGACCCCGTCTCTACCGCTCGCGGTTCGGACAAGAGCTTCGAGATATGCGGTGTAATCGCCCGCGTATTCGCGTACGCGGCCGCCGGGTTCGAAGTGGAAAACGGTTTCGATCGTGCGGTCGAGAAAGTAGCGGTCGTGGCTGACAACGACTAGCGCACCCGCGAAGTCGTCGAGATATTCTTCGAGGGCGATGAGCGTTGGGATGTCGAGATCGTTTGTCGGCTCATCGAGCAGTAGGACGTTTGGCGAGCCCATCAGGATCCGCAGCAGATAGAGCCGACGGCGTTCACCGCCGGAGAGGTTGCCGATCATCGCGTATTGAGCAGCCGGCGTAAAGAGAAATCTCTCAAGCATCTTCCCCGCCGTTATCTGCATGCCTTCGTTGGTCGTGACGTATTCGGCGACATCGCGTATGTAGTCGATGACGCGCTGTTCGTCGTTGAGGGCGCGGCTTTCCTGATCGTAATAACCGATGTGTACAGTCTGGCCGATTTCGATTTCGCCGTCGTCGGGAGCGACGCGGCCGGTGATCATGTCGAGCAGGGTCGTCTTGCCGCTGCCGTTCGCACCGATGATGCCGATGCGGTCGTTGCGTTTCAGGAGATATGTGAAATCGTCGATCAGCGTAATCTCGCCGTAGGATTTTGAAACGCCGTTGAGCTCGATGATTTTTGACCCAAGGCGTTTTGAGCCGATGGCGATATCGACATCGGCCTTAGCAGCTTCTTTTGGGGCGGCCATGAGCGCATGGGCAGCTTCGATGCGGTGTTTCGATTTGCGCGTGCGAGCCTTTGCACCGCGACGCAGCCAGGCAAGCTCCTTTTTTATAAGCTGATCGCGCTTATGACCCTCGACTTCGCGAAGCGTTTCCTGCTCCGCTTTTTTCTCGAGATAGTAGGCATAGTTCCCGCTGAAATTCTGAACCTCGCCGCGATCGATCTCAAAGATGCGGTCCGTGACGCGGTCGAGAAAATAACGATCATGCGTGACGAGAAGTAGTACACCGGTGTAGCGAGCGAGATAAGATTCCAGCCACTCGATGGTGTCGGCGTCGAGATGGTTTGTCGGTTCATCGAGGATCAGGATGTCGGGTTTGAAGATGAGCTCGTGTGCGAGCGCGACGCGCTTACGCTGACCGCCGGAGAGCTCTCCCATTTTTGCAGAGGTGTCCGGGATGTCGAGCCGCGTCAACACCGCTCGTGCGTTTGTTTCTATCTCCCAGCCCCCGCCCTCTTCCAGCTCGTGCTGAAGGTCGGACATGCGCTCGAGCGTCGCCTCGTCGTGACTGCCCGCGGCGACTTCATGACACACATCTTCGTAATCGCGGATCGTCTGCATCACGCCGCTGCTCGACGCAAAGATCGTCTCTAACACGGTCAGGTTTTCGTCGTATGGCGGGTTCTGCGAGAGATAGGCGAGCGACTTCCCTTTTGCACGCGTGACACGTCCCGTGTCCGGCTGCTCGATTCCTGCGATGATCCGTAACAGCGTGGTCTTTCCCGATCCGTTCTCGCCGATTATTCCGATCTTGTCGCGCTCCTCGAGACCCAACGTGACATTCTCGAACAGCGGCCGGAAGCCATAGTTCTTTGATACATTTTCAAGCGAAAGGATATTCATGCTGTTGATTCAACGTTAGCAGAATGACCTCGGCGGGGCTATTTGCAGATTGGTTAGTGATCGCTTTTCGTGTGTTTCGTGTGTTTTGTGGTTCAGCTCTAAAAACGAACCACGAAGCACGCGAAACACACAAAGCAGCACGAAAGAATGCGCGCAAGTACAGGATGTAGCGGAGCGTGTGGGTCGTAATTTTGCTTCCGTGTAGTCCTTGGTTACTCAGAATTTAAGGTTTTCGTACGCGAGATTACTGACCGGGTTAAGGCCCCGTCATTTCCCGTGATTCGCGGGCTAACGGTTTTTCTTAGTCCTTCATTTCCGGCCGCTACCTTATCTTCTTCGCATCGGCGGTCCGTGTGCCTTGCGATAATAACAGACTGATCACGTTGCCGGTCTCGTCTTTTTGGAACGTGATGTTCGCTTTGACCTCGGTAATCGTGAACTGGGCATCGGAAACGACTTCGAGTTGAAGCTTCGGTTGCCCCGTCATCTGCGCGAATAATTTGTCGCCTTCTTTAGTGATCGTCAAAATGAGTTTCGCGTTGACCTGATACTCCCCGACATAAGCATCGAACGTTGAAGCATCAACTTTTATTTCCTTTCCCTCGAGCCGTCGGACGATCAGCTTAGCGTTCGCGTTCGTTGGATCGAGCTCCGCCGCCTTTTTGTAATTCAAAAGTGCCAAGTCTTTTTGTCCATCTTCGAGATACGCTTCGCCAAGCGAGTCATACGGATTCGACGCGTTCGGAAACATCTCAACATTGAGTTTGAAGATCTCGATCGCGTCCTTCGTCCGCTTCAGACCGACCAGCTGATAGCCGAGTGTATTGAGTTCGGTCTCCGAGAAATCATAGGTCGGAGAATTTTCGGCCTTCAGCTTTCGGTATTCGGCAACGGCGTCCGTGACGCCCTTTTCAACCGCGATCTTACGAAGAAATTCGGCGATCGATCTCTTAGGCATCTCGGCCGGCTGTCCGTTAAGAATCGCGATGATCGAGCTAGTGATCTTGCCTTGATATTGCCCGAGGCCGACATTATCGAGGATGATCACGGTTTGCCGTTTATCAACCGCTCTCGTAAGCAGAGAGTTGAATCCGTTGATGCCGCCGCTGTGTGCGATGATCTTCAGCTTCTGCTCAGTTTTTCCGATCGGCTGATCCGAAATACCGACGCCGTAGCCGTAATTAGACAGCCCGGGTGTGAACATCAGTTTCTTGCTCGCGGCGGAAAGTATCTTGTCTTCGTAGAGAGACTGGTCCCACTTGTAAAGATCTTCGACCGTTGAATAGATCGAACCTGCCGAATAAGGAAGCGACATATCGAGATACGCGGCATTGACATAACCGGCGGAACTCTTCTGATAGCCGCTGGCACGTTTTGGAAGAAGCGTGGCGTGATGATCGTAACCCGTGCTCGTCATTCCTAGCGGAGTGAGAATCTTTTCGGTCAAAACTGTCTCGTAAGATTTCCCGGTGACTTTTTCGATGATCGCGCCGAGCAGCGTGTAGCCGGAGTTGTTGTAACTGAACTTCGATCCCGGTTCGAATTCGAGATCGCCGCTTGTAAACTTTTTGACGAAATCAGGAACGTTGTAAGCATCACGGCTATACTTCGGGAAGAACTCGGGATTGCCTGTGTAGCTCGGGATTCCCGAGGTGTGATTGAGTAGTTGGTGGATCGTAACTTTGTCACCCGTGTCTTTGCGATAATCGGTCAGATAGTCGGTGATCTTTCCGTCGAGCTTGATCTTCCCCTCTTCGACGAGCTGCAAGATCAGAGCCGCGGTGAATTGCTTGGTGACCGAACCGATGCGAAATTTCGTGTCCGGCTGGTTCGGGATCGACCATTCCATGTTCGCCATTCCAAATCCTTTCTCGTAGATTATCTTGCCCTTGTCGGCGACGAGGACCGATCCGTTGAATTGGCCGTAGTCGTAATATTGCTTGATCAAAG
>JBDTSA010000281.1:0-3994 GCA_039931335.1 Acidobacteriota bacterium | reverse complement strand
CGATGTCGAACATTAGGCAGAACCTCTTTTTTGCGTTCGTGTACAACACACTGGGCGTTCCGATCGCAGCCGGGATTCTCTATCCGTTTTTCGGAATACTCTTGAGCCCGATAATCGCGAGTGCCGCAATGACCTTTAGCTCCGTGTCCGTAATCATGAACGCATTGCGTTTGAGAAACTTAAGACTCTAATTTCTAAACTTTATTAACCGCGGATAACGCAGATAGCGCTGATCGCAAGACATCCTTTTAGAAAATACGCGTTATCTGCGTTATCCGCGGTTAATTTACTTTAGCTACCCTGATGTAAACTTTCTTTATGGCCAAAATTGCACTAGCCTTTCACGGCGGCGCCGGAACGATCCTGAGATCGTCGATGACGCCCGAGCTCGAACTGGAATATCGCACAGGTCTCGAAGATGCGCTTCGCGCCGGGTGGGAGATCCTTTCCGGTGGCGGCAGTGCGCTAGATGCGGTCGAACGCACTGTTTGCACGCTCGAAGACTTCCCTCTTTTCAACGCGGGACGCGGCTCGGTCTTCACGCACGATGGAAAGAACGAGATGGACGCGTCGATCATGGACGGGCGAGCTTTGAGGGCAGGAGCGATAGCATTCGTGAGCAATGTAAAAAATCCCATCAAGCTTGCGCGGCTCGTGATGGATAAAACGCCGCATGTCTTGCTTGCGGCCGACGGTGCGAACCAGTTCGCGGCGGCGATGGGTGTCGAGTTTGAGCCTGATGAATATTTTTTTACCGAACATCGATGGGAGCAATTGCTCCAGGCGCGAGTGGAAGGCGTTGTGCAGCTGGACCATACACCGGACGAGGGCGAGCTCGTGGCAGATGAGGTCTCCACCGCTGAGTCGTGGAAACGCGGAGCACAGGAGTCAGAACCGGGCGCGGTAGCTACTGGGTTGCACCTTGTTGCCTCGGCTCCCAAGCTGAAGACCGAAACCACGAACTCACACGAACAAACACGAAAAGAAAATCCAAAATCCAAAATCCAGAATCCAAAATCCACTGTCGGTGCGGTCGCATGCGACAGCGACGGAAATCTCGCGGGTGCAACCTCGACTGGCGGAATGACCAACAAGAAGTTCGGACGCGTCGGCGACACCGCGTTGATAGGCTCCGGCACGTATGCGGATAATTCGACTTGCGCGGTTTCGTGTACCGGTCACGGCGAATTCTTTATGTTGGGGGTTACGGCATACGATGTCGCTGCGCGAATGAAGTACAAAGGTCTCGATCTTGAGGCGGCGGCGAACGAAACGCTTGCGCATCTGACGGAGATCGGCGGCGATGGCGGGTTTATTGCTGTCGACGCAAGGGGAAATATCGTCCTTCCCTTCAACTGCGATGGAATGTATCGGGGCTATCGGACTGACGATTTGTCCGCCATTAATATTTACCGCGATTGAGAATCAAGCATTAGATTGCTTCTCTTTCTCAAGAAGCTCGTCGCGGATCTCCTGCACATAAGCAATATCCTTTGGCACGAGATCGGCGAGCGTAACTACAAGCTCGCCTTTTCTCCCGTTTTTGATGGCGTGATAGATGGCCTCTCGGCTTTCGGGGATGACGCGAACCTGCGGTTTGTTTTCGCTCTGAGCGACGCCCTCCTGCAGCAGGCGGAACATCTCTTCGTCCGTCCTGCCGCGTAAGTAATTGCCGCGGCGGATAACGATCCGATCAAAATTGTCGCCGGCGATCTTCGCGAACTCGCGGATGTCGTCGTCTCGCCGGTCGCCGGTGCCGTTCAGCACGCATGTTCGATATTTGTTCGGCAGCTTCGATATAAAATTCACGAGCCCACGCATACCAGCCGGGTTGTGAGCGTAATCCATCAGCACCGTCACACCGGCCCCAACCTCGACAAAGTTCAAGCGGCCCGGTGTCTGCGCCGTACCGGCGTTGAATGTCGTCAATCCGACGCGTAAATCCTCGATGGAAACTCCATGTACGAAGCACGCGAGCGTCGCCGCGATGACGTTCTGGACCATGAACTCGGCACGCCCGCCGTATGTCAGCGGAATGTTCGAAACCTTCTCGATGCGCACTTTCCACCGGCCCTTCAAGATCGTCACGTATCCGTTCTCATAGACACACGAGATCCGTCCACGCCGCGCCTGACGTTCGATGTTCGGGTTGTTCTCGTCCATGGAAAAATAGACGCAATGCCCCTCGACCTTTTCGCGCATCCGATATACATGCGGATCCTCAGCGTTGAGAACGGCAAAGCCACGTCTTGAAACCGCACGCGGGACAACCGCTTTGACTCGAGCGAGATCTTCGAGCGTGTTTACGTCCTTGAGCCCTAAATGGTCAGCGGCGACATTCGTCACGACACCAATATCGCAATAGTCGAATCCCAGCCCGGAACGAATAATTCCGCCGCGTGCGGTTTCGAGCACCGCCACATCGACAGTCGGATCCTTAAGTACAAGCTGCGCGGAAACTGGCCCGGTATTATCGCCCTGCACGATCTGTTGGTTCTGAATGTACGTTCCGTCAGTCGTCGTGAAACCGACAGTCCGGCCGCTGCCTTTTAAAATGTGAGCGATCAATCGCGTGGTCGTCGTCTTTCCATTTGTTCCGGTGATGGCGATGATCGGGATCCGCGACGGCGTCCCGCGTGGGAACAGCATGTCCATCACATGCTCGGCGACGTTTCGGCCGATTCCCTCGCTCGGAGAAAGATGCATTCTGAATCCGGGTGCGGCATTTACTTCAATGATGCCGCCGCCCGTCTCGGCTAGCGGCTCCGATACGTTCGGTGCGATTATGTCGACACCCGCAACATCGAGACCGATGATACGTGCGATCCGCTCGAACAAAAATACATTCTGCGGATGGACCTCGTCAGTTCTGTCGATCGCCGTTCCACCAGTCGATATGTTCGCCGTCGTTTTCAGATAGAGAATTTCGTCCTTCGGCAGCACGGTGTCAAGCTCGTAACCTTTCGCACGGATGCATCGTGTCGTCTGACCGTCGATATCGATCGTCGTCAGTACTCTTTCATGGCCGTAGCCGCGACGCGGGTCGGAGTTCGTGATCTCGATCAGTCGCTCGATCGTGTTCTTGCCATCACCCACGACGTGCGCCGGGATACGCTCGGCGACAGCAATGAGCCGATTGTTTACGACGAGAGCGCGGAAATCGGCGCCTTGCAACTGCTTTTCGACAATGACCCAGCGCGAATATTCCTTTGCCTTGTCGAATGCGATTTCGGCATGCTCGAGATCCTCGATCCCGACCGTCGCACCTTTTCCGTGATTTCCATCAAGCGGCTTTATCACCGCGGGAAAGCCAACGGACGCCAACGTCTTCTCAAGCTCTTCTTTCTCGCGGATCTTAAAACCCTTCGGTACGGGCACGCCCATATCGCCAAGCAGCTTTTTTGTCGCGTGCTTATTGCCGGCGATATCGACCGCTATCATGTTCGTATTTGCCGTTGTCGTCGCTTGAATGCGTTTTTGATGGACACCGTAACCGAGCTGGACGAGCGATTGGTCATTGAGACGAATAAACGGGATGTCGCGGCTCTCCGCTTCTTCAACAAGCGACCCTGTCGAAGGGCCGAAGCGCACCTCTTCGCGGATCTCGCGCATTCGCTGAACGTGATCGGCGATATCCTTCTTGATCTCGTCGAGGGGCTTACCTTCAGCCAGATCAAGGAACATATGCACCGATGCCCGGGCAGCGTAGCGGCCGACTTCTTCTTCGTGGTAACTAAAGACTACGTTGTAAATTCCGCGCTCGCCCGTTTCACGAGTGCGTCCATAACCGGTGTCCATTCCGGCCATCGTCTGCAGCTCGAGGGCAAAATGCTCGATGACGTGACCCGCCCAGGTACCTTCTTCCACCCGGCGCAGAAAACCGCCTTCTTCCTGATAGCTGCATCCGTGCGAGATCAGCGACGGCAAGACCGCTACCATACGTTCGTAATATCCGTCGAGCTTGTCGGTCGGCCTGTCCTCATAGTCCTCGATA
>JBDTSA010000280.1:0-4011 GCA_039931335.1 Acidobacteriota bacterium | reverse complement strand
AGCCCGGATATGGTAAATGCCAAGAGGACGAATAAAAGCACGTTTGAAAAAATACTTCTCATTGTAAAAATTTCACAAGAATCCGAACTTAACCAGCGTTCCGACGGTCAGGGCTTGACGAGCCTGAAACCGATCTCGGCGCGCCGTGTGTTTGCCGGAACCGCAACACGAAATGTGGCTGTGATCGCGTTGTTTCCGGCAGATTTATATATCGCCGCTCCTCCGCGGAGCATGAGGTGCGGCTCGCTTAATGGCCGGACCTCGCCCGTGCTTCCCGGGTAGAGTGAGGGTTCGGCCGAAGTCCATTCGAAAACGTTCCCGATCAGGTCGTGGACGCCCCACGCATCCGCACAACTCTTTGAGGCGACAACTGTCGGATCGTTACTCGACTGATCGATGACCGCGCACTGCGGATCAAACTTATCACCCCACGGAAAAAGATTCTCTTTGGAACCATTACGCGCGGCAAATTCCCACTCTTCTTCGGTCGGCAGCCGATATTCGGCGCCGTCACGCTTCGATCTCCAGGCCGCGAACGCCTTTACGTCATCTCCATTCACAAAGCGGACCGGCATCTGCTCCTGTCCAGGGATCGGCTTTTCGTTTACCCAGTGAACCGGGAATGGTCGATACGCGGTAGCTTTTACGAACTCGTAATATTCGGCATTGGTCACCTCGGTCTTGTCCATGCTGAATTTCTTGACCGTCACTTCGTGTTCGGGCTTCTCATTATCGTTCCCGTTGTTGCGCCCCATCTTAAACGTCCCGCCCGGTATTTCGGCCATTTCAGCCTTTACCGTAAGAGTCGGTGCGACGCTTGGCTGTGCCGAAGGAGCCGGATTTACAGCATTGTAAGCAAGGGGGATTTTCGGGATCAGACCAAACATGTATGCGCCAGCTATGCCCGCTCCGCCAAGCACAAGAAGAAGAACAAATCCGAGTATGCCGAGAACAAGCGGAGAAAAAATGCGACGCTTCGGAGGCTGCGAGACCGCCCCAATACTCTGCCGCCCGGTATCCAAACTCTGAAGCGCCGTCCTCTGCATATCAGGATGCGAGAGCTGAGTTTCCGCGAGGCTATGCGGTGTATCGCCGGCGATGGGAGCGATCCGCTGACCCGTCGCACCTTGAGCTCGCAACTCCGCGACGACCTGCGTCGGCTTTCCGTCGCACACGACGTCTCCGAACCAATCCTGAAATCCGGCGTGGCTTACCCGAAGATGGTGATTGCCGCTTTGAATTCCTTCCAGCAGAAGCAGGCCGTCGTTGCGGGTTTCGCCGACGGCAATGTTATCGACGTAAACACGCGATTGCGCCGGCCGCGTCTGAACGGCCAGCGTCGATACGGGCAACGATCCGCGCCCCGATGTCGTGTGAATGCCGATCGATTGAGGATAAATCGCTTCTTTTAATTCGGCGACAAGAACCTCGACTGACGACGTTCTCTGTTCTTTTTCTTTCTGAAGCGTGTGAAGAACCGCCGCCTCGATCTCGGGAGCGATGGTGATGCCAAGCTCGATAAAACGCGGAGCCGGATCACTCACGTGCTTCTTCATGATCGCCGGGATCGACGAACCCTTGAATGGCACATCGCCGGCGAGCATCTGGTACAGCATGACGCCGAGACTGTAAATGTCCGAACGCGAATCGGGGTCGTCGTCCGCCCACTGCTCGGGCGCCATGTAGTAAGGCGATCCCATCAGGCCGGTCGTCTGCGCCTGGATGAACGATCCCAACAGCTCACCTGACTTGATCTTCGCTAAACCAAAGTCGAGGATCTTCACCGCCTGCGACAGATTTGGTTTGTCGCTGCAGATCATGATGTTCAACGGCTTGAGGTCGCGGTGGACGATGCCCTGATGATGTGCCGCTCCGACGCCGGCACAGATCGCCGTCATCAGCTCGAGAGCTCTTTCGGGATGCAGAGATTTTTCGCGAGCAAGCAAGTCGTGAAGCGATTCGCCCTCGACATACTCCATCACAAGGAACGGAAGCGTGCCGTTGACCACACCGTAGTCGGTCACAGCGACGACATTCGTATGACGGATCGCGGCCGCGGCAAGGGCTTCCTGGCGAAATCGAGTGACGAGTTGCGGATCGTTGCCGACCAGATCTGGAAGGATGATCTTGATCGCGAGCTGCGTTTTCAGATATGCGTGGCGAGCTTTGTAAACAACGCCCATGCCTCCCTGACCAAGCCGGCACTCGATGTGATATTTACCTTCGAGCACAGGTTCGCCCGCGATGGTGTGGATCGTGGGCATTCCATCGTTCGGACATGTTGCGACGTCGTCAGCAAAGCAATTTTTACAAAGCTGGCATTCCTTCATTTAACGCTCTCTAAGTAACACTAAACGCATGAGAAGAGCAGGAGTTCTCATTCTAGGACAAACCTCGGGCGACGTTTTGCGTCTGTAGCACTAATAGATTCTAATTTCTTTGCCTTTTTCAAGCAAGGTAAATTGCCTACCCAGCATGTTTAGAGCTCAGCCGCGGACCACGATATTGACGAGGCGGCCGGGCACAACCACAACCTTTACAACGTCCTTGCCTGCGACGAGTTCTCCTATCTTTTCATCGGCAAACGCCATTCTTTCAAGAGTTTCGTTCGACGCGCCGGGCGGTGCAAATATCCGCGACCGAAGCTTACCGTTTAGTTGTACCGGGATCTCGATCTCGTCCGCCTTTGCGAGTTCTTCACTGAACTCAGGGAACCGAGCTCCGGTCGTGAGCATGCCGTCGTCATTTCCCGTCAGTACGCCGTACAACTCCTCAGCGATGTGCGGGGCGAACGGAGCCAACATCAAAACAAGGCCCGTCAAAGCTTCGTTTACCGCAGATTGCGCCCCTGTCTCTTCGACGTCTATCTCGCCGATCGCGTTTGCCAGCTCCATCAATGCCGCAACCGGTGTATTGAACTGCAGCGACTCCACGCTGTCCGACACGCGCTTTATTGTTTGGTGGGTCTTTCGTCTCAGTGCTCGAGCAGAAGGAGTAGACGCTTCCGGCTCGATAACAGTCAAAGGTTTAGCTCCTGCCCATTTGTGAACCAATCGCCACACACGCTGCAGGAAGCGGACCGCACCTTCGATCCCAGCTTCGTTCCAGACCAGCTCATGTTCGATCGGGGCCGCGAACATGACGAATAAGCGCGTCGCGTCGGCGCCGTAGATATCGACCATCTCATCGGGATCGACACCGTTGCCTTTTGATTTCGACATGCGCTCGATCGCGTACTTGAGTGACTTGTCGTCGTTCGATCGCGCTTCGACGATCTTCCCTTTCGCGTCGCGGCTGACTGAGACCGCACCGGGCGGATAATAGATCCGCTTACCTGTCGCATCGTCAAAGAACGTCTCACCAACAACCATTCCCTGCGTCAGCAAACGCTTCACCGGCTCATCGAACTTTACTAGTCCGATGTCTCGCATGACTTTCGACCAGAAGCGCGTGTAGATCAAATGCATCACGGCGTGATCGTCGCCGCCGATATATTGATCGACCGGCGTCCAATATGACGCAATTTCATCCGCGAACGGCAGTGTCGAATTATCTGGATCGGTGTATCGGAAAAAGTACCAGGACGAATCGACGAACGTGTCCATCGTATCCGTTTCGCGATGCGCCGGCCCCTCACAATTCGGGCATGTCGTTTCGTAGAACTCCGGGACTCTTGCCAACGGCGATTCGCCGGTACCCGTCAACGGCGCGTTCTCGGGCAGGCGAACTGGCAGGTTCTCGAATTTCTCGGGAACAGTTCCGCACTTATCGCAATAGATGATCGGGATCGGCGAACCCCAGAATCGCTGGCGCGAGATCCCCCAGTCTCGAAGCCGGAATGTTATCGCCGGTTCACCGAAATCGTTCGCTTGTGCGAACTCGGCCATCTCCTTTTTCGCTTCTTCGGTTCGTTTGCCGTTCCATTCGCCGGAGTTGATCATCACGCCGTAGGAAGGGTCTGTCGAGTCTGTCGAGTCTGTCGAGTCTGTCGAGTCTGTCGAGTCTGTCGAG
>JBDTSA010000279.1:0-4020 GCA_039931335.1 Acidobacteriota bacterium | reverse complement strand
TGTTGAGTTTATGTATTGGAATGATTGGAAATAGCTGTTCGAGCGCCCAGTTGTCGGGCATCGAGCGGAAAACCGAGAAGTTTGCCAGATACTTTGCGCACAAGAGTTTCCGAAGATCGTCGAATTCCTCGGACACGTACTTTTTCTGCTGAGCAAACTGATCGGCCTTCTCGCAGACATCCCAAAAAAGGACCTCACCTTTGCCCTTGGCTACAAGATCGATCAAGCCGAGGTCGAACATGGTGAACAGCTCCTCGCGGTGCTCGAGAGCGTCGTGGTAGTACTCGCGATAGTTCTTCCCATTTATCGTCTCACGCAGGTCGTGAAGCTCACGAATGACGGGTGGATCTTCCTTCTCGATGGTCATCGGCGACAGATCTTCGACGACGGTCTCGATCTCATCCTGGACATTTGTAACAAGTATCGCGTGATAGGCAGAAAGGAACCGTCCTGATTCCTGAATGATCGTCGGATGCGGCACATTTTCGTCATCGCATACGGTCTTGATAACGTAGATGACGTCATTCGCAAACTCGCGAGCATTGTAATTCGCCGACGATTCAAACGATGTTCGCGAGCCGTCATAATCGACTGCCATACCGCCGCCGACGTCAAGATATTCGATGGGGATGCCCATCTGCCGGATCTTTGCGTATGTCCGGGCAGCTTCCTTCATCGCATTCTTAATGCGCTTGATGTCAGTGAGCTGTGAGCCAATATGAAAGTGCAGGAGCTTTAGCATGTCGACTCGTCCGGCTTCCTGAAGCTGTCGTATGACGTCGAGGATCTCTGTGGTCGTCAGGCCGAACTTTGCAGCCTCGCCTCCCGACTTCTCCCATTTTCCGCTGCCTTTTGAGTAAAGCTTTACACGGACCCCTACCATGGGAAGTGCCGAGTTCGGATTTTCGGTGGTGAATTCGGTGGCCAGATTGAGCGTGTGTTCGAGCTCGGACATCTTCTCGATGACGATCACGACGTTCTTTCCGGCGGCCGCCCCGGCAAAAGCAAGCTTCACAAAATCGCGATCCTTAAAACCGTTTAATACGAGCAAGCTTTCTTCAGCTTGTTCGAGCGCGAGAGCCGCGTAAAGTTCCGCCTTCGACCCTGCTTCGAGGCCAAAGTTGTATCTCGAGCCTTCCTTTAGATACTCCTCGATTACTGCCCGATTCTGATTGACCTTCATCGGGTAGACGCACATGTGATCGCCCTCGTAGCCGAACTCGCGGATCGATTTCTTAAAAGCCGTCTGCAGTTTTCTGATCTGCCCGAAGAGGAGTTGAGGGAACCGGAGAAGGACAGGAGTGTTTATCCCTCTTTTGGAAAGGTCATCAATAATTTCTTTGACGTCTGCGGTAAGGTTGGCATTGTCGGGGGAATAAACAACCAAATTTCCTTTGCGGTTGACTCCGAAATAATCGGCTCCCCAATTGTCGATCCCGTACGTTTCGACGGTGCGTTCAATAACTGAGCTCAATTTGCCATACTCCCACGCATAATTCGACTTCTCGAAGACCTGATGCGAAAACCTAAAGCTTAGTAAAAATCTAACAAAAAACAAAAAGCGAAACAACACAAAGTTTTTCGCCGATATTTCGTTCTTCTAAAGCTGGCATAAGCATTGCAAATCACTTTGACCGGAGGCGTCGGCGATTGGAAGCACTGTCCTCCAACACAGTATTTATAAGCCTTTCGAAATAAGTGCGAGATCGAGCACGATTAAGCTGGCAAAAAATGGTGTCAAAAAGTGTCATTTTTACGAGGTAAGCATATGAACCATAAAGGGGAATCCGGATTTTCACTTATCGAGCTGCTGCTCGTGGTTGTCATCATCGGCATCATTGCCGCGATGGCAGTACCCGCCTATCAAAAAGGTATGTGGGCAGCGGAAAATGGATCGGCTTTTGGGACGTTGCGAACGATCGCATCGACGGAAGTTACCTTCTATAGCCAAAACAATCGATTCGGCCGGCTAGACGAAATCAACAACATTTTAGGTAATGGCGTCGGAACCGTTGTCGGCGACAAGCTTGTGCGAGGTAAATACGTTTTCGAGATGTCACCGGTCGCACCCGCCGATGGCGATCTTGCTTCGGAGTATCTTATAAGCGCTACGCGCGATGTTGCGGGAGACGCGGTTTACAGGTATGAGTTGAATCAGACCGGCCGCATTGTTCAGGTTTATCCAACGGGTGCTCCGTCGAATTAACCAACGCGCTCAGACAACGTCATTGATCTAAATCACCAAAGATGAACGTTTTTGAAGACCTGATTGAAGAGCTCAGGGACGAAAATTTGCTCGAGGCCACGATCATCGACCCGAAAGGTTCAGAGGCGACCGTTTCCCGTGCTGGCGGCTCGTCGCTGGATTTTGCCCTTAAAACGGACCGTATCGTGGACAGGTCTACCACGACCTCCGTGGCGGCGGAATCCGAATTCGAGACCGCCGCGTCGGACGAAAACGGGAACGACTTCTATAGAAAGAGGGCGGCGGACGAAATCTCGAGCCTTCAGATAGTCGAACACGTGCTCTCAGGCGTCGAACGAGAGCACATGAAAATGGTGCCGGCGACCTACGACGATCTCGAGGCAAAGAAGGCACTCCATAGATTCCTTCAAGTCCAAACCGACTCAACTACTACCGATTACGCCGAAGCTGAGTTTCACCTGATGCGCGAAACGGAGACGTGGAGCTCGGCCTTATCGACACGCGATCGTAAGATCTCGGTTGCAAACCTCAGACGTTTTTGCGAAAGCTCCCGCCCTGTCCTTAGCTCTCACGCGCTCACCGCCCTCGCCCGTTATTACCGTAATTCCGCCTTCTCTGAACTCACTCGCGCTAAGTTTGACTTTGTCATGACCCGGCTCTTTTCTCGCGAGATCGAGGGAGAGAAGCGGAGGGTTTTGTTCGGCCGCTCCGAAATGGTCGAACATATCAAGACGCTTTATGCCAACTGGGCAAGCGTTGCTTTGTATTCGGCCGAGGACATCTCGCTGAAGGCCGGTGCCATCGTTGCGGGCTTCGCAGACCGCGTTGCCGAAGCTGAATGCTCGGTGACATTTGATCAGCTCATTCAAAACAAGTTCTTCACGAAAGTTCACGAGTTTAAGGAAGCCACCGGGGAGATTTTCTTTACGCCCGAGGTTGTCGCGGCGACGATCGATTGCAATGTCAAGGTCGGCAACAAATTCGTCGACTTGATTCGTCTCGAACGCGAGCGCACAAACCTCGAAAGCGTCGAGGAGAAGTACGGCTACGAATACGATCAGGCGATTTCGGACGCGGCGGGGAAGACGCTCCAGCTTGTTGAGGTGCTAAAGAACTTACCCGACTCAGATAGTGAGGAGGGCGTTGACCGTGCCGGAGTCAAATATTCAAGAGGGGCGGCGGAACAGGCAACGCGCGAGTCCAAAAAAGAGAGAGCTCCGTGGATCACGTTCGAGTTATTCGCAGTGAACAAATGGCTGCTCATCGCGACGATTATAGTGGTCCTGGCGAGCACTGGACTCTACTTTTGGTCGAGCCAGCCATCGAACGAAACGTCATCTGCCGAGAATGCCGCGGACGTGAGTCTTGAAAACTCGCCTCTCAAAGAATATGTTCGGAGCGGCCGAGCAACTTCCGAGACATTCTACGCGATCGCTCTTCCAGCTTGGGATCAACTTGACGAGGCGAAGAAGCGCGAAGTTCTGCAGCAGGCGTTCGAGTTCGCCAAGAACAACGGGCAGAAGAACGTTCAATTCGTAAACGTTCGGGGCCGAAGCGTCGCCTTTGTATCGCAGAAGAAAGTCGAGCTCCTCAATCCATAGGCGACGACATTATTGTTGTATCCTTCGACATTCCTGGACAGGAATGTCGGAAAAGGCCAAGTGAGATCCGGACGCGATTCTACAGACTTCAATAAAAATCTAGCTTAGGACTACCGCTGACGAACGGCACGGTCGTTGCAATCCATCACGCCCATGAGTGTCGCCGGCAACAGCTTCTGACTAACGACTAACCGCGAGCCCCAAAACAGCCGC
>JBDTSA010000278.1:0-4023 GCA_039931335.1 Acidobacteriota bacterium | reverse complement strand
AAGCGTGAAGAGAGATATCCTCTCATATTCGGACTATTATGAATTCGATCACTACAAACCGATCGTTGACAGCGGCGCCGTCAGCATTGCACGCTCGCCGAACGAGATGAAAGAGATGATGGCAAAATACCTCACTGACCCCTTCCTCCAACAGTCGGAAAGGAGGGACATCATCGATGGAATGTTCGGGGCCACTCTCGACGGCAAATCAAGCCATCGAGTCGCCGAAGTATTGTTGCGGCTATCGGGAAAACAAGGACGTGGGGCGGACGCAGTAATATGAACGGAGCCAAGATTTCGATCGTAACACCGACACTTAAACGCCCGGACGAGATCAGAGCCTTTCTGGCAAACGTCCGTCTACAGTCTCTTCAGCCGTTTGAGATCGTGATCGTCGATGGTCTCACAGGTGTTCGGAGCGAAACGGAAGATGTTGTAGAGGAGATCAAGAACGACTATCCGATATCGATAAATTATATTCGCCATACAGGCGGCACGGCTATCCAACGTAATGTCGGGATCGAGGCGGCTCAAGGCGATCTCATTGCGTTTGTCGATGACGATGTGAGGCTCGATCCTGATTTCCTGCTGAATGTGATGAATGCTTTTTCGGCCGACACAAATCGAACGGTCGGGGGCATTGTCGGTTATCGGAAAAATCGACACTTTAGCCCGAGCAATTCGGAACGCTGGCGATGGTATAAGCGCCTAAACCTCCTATCCGTTTATGAACCGGGCCGATACGACTTTGAATGTGGTTATCCTATCAATAGCAACATGCAGCCCCCGTTCAGCGGAACGCGGACAGTGGACTTTATGACGACGGCCTGCGCAGTTTGGCGAAAAGAGGTATTTGCATCGGGCCTGCGCTTCCATCCGTTCTTTCGGGATTATGGAGTTCTGGAGGACGCTCATCTTTCTTTGAGAGCGGGAAAGAAGTGGGATCTGCTTCAGTGCGGTGATGCGCTTTGCGAAGAATTGAATTCCCCGAATGGGCGCTCCGGTCGCCGGCAGATCGGATACAAATGCGTCGTTAATTATTATTTCGTTTTTCGTGATGTTGTGGGTCCCCTAACTGCGGCGCACAAATTCCGATTTTGGCGATATCAGGCATTTGAGCTCCTGAGGATCACGGTCTCTGCTGTTCGGCGCAGGAATTGGGGCGACGTACTCGATATTCAAGGGAGAGTGCAGGGCGCCATTCGGATCTTTCGGGGACTCGAAGAAGATTCGAAAGACGCCGGTATCGATGGATCGCGTCCCTCATTCGGAGTTACAAAAGAGGAGTCACTTTGAACGCCGCCGAAGTGGTCGTTATGGAACACGAGAGTTTGATCCATGCGGAAGGGCAACGCATCAAGTCTGAATACCTCCGCCGGGATTTGGAGATTGACCATGATCTCTACGCTCCGTGGCAGCCGGGAGAGATGCTGATGACGGGCGAGCGAAAGCGCATCGCGGCGGCAATGCTGAGCGCGATTCAGAAGTTTCCAGTCGCCGGTCAGCGATTTCTCGAAGTCGGATACGGGAGAATCGGATGGCTCGGCGATGCGTTATCGTGGGGACTAAGAACCACTGACCTTTATGGGATGGAACTGGACGCGCAAAGGGCTAGCCACGCACAGCTCGCGTTTCCGGGCGCTCATCTCGAGGTCGGAGACGCGACGAAGCTGCCGTGGGCTGACGATCACTTTGACTACGCCGTTATCTCGACGGTATTTTCCTCTGTCCTGAGCGAGCGTGTCAGGACTTTGATCGCGGACGAGTTGGCTCGTGTTGTTCGAAGTGACGGCGCGGTTATCTTGTACGATATCGCGGTCAATAATCCGCGAAATAAGTCTGTTCGACGTCTCACGCGGTCGGAAGTTCGGTCGATGTTCCCGGGTTTCTCCTGTCAATTTCGCTCTGCGACATTGGCACCGCCGATCGCCCGGTTGGTCGCAAAGAGGAGCTGGGGTTTGGCCAATGTCCTGAGCGGCATCCCATTTCTCAGAACTCATTTTGTCGGAGTGCTTGTCAAGCCTTAGAGGTTCTGCCGCCCCGTTACCCAGGATGCATTTAGTCGTTATATCGCACAAGATCTGCTGGCTCGACGAACGGTCGGTCTCGGGTTTCGCAACCGATGGGGGATTCCCGGTCCAAATGGAGGCGATCTCAGAACTGTTCGAACGGACGACGATAGTTGTTCCTTGCCGCCGCGATTCCGCGCCGGATGGTCTGTCACCTGTTGAAGGAAACTGTTTGGATGTCGTTTCTCTATCGGTGCCACGAGGGACGGGTTTGAAACGAAAGCTTCATATGTTTGTCTGGCTGCTGAGGAACGGCTCGTTAATCTGGCGGCAGATTCGTAAGGCAGACGCCGTCCACGCACCGATTCCCGGAGATGTCGGAACGATCGGAATGATCGCGGCCCTGCTTCAAAGAAAACCGCTGCTCGTCAGACACTGCGGGAACTGGCTTGTGCAGAAAACTACCGCGGAGCGCATTTGGAAGTGGAGCATGGAGCATTTTGCGGGTGGAAGAAACGTAATGTTTGCGACCGGAGGAGCGGCCGAACCTCCCTCTTCCCGAAACCCGAATGTAAAGTGGATATTTTCGACATCGTTGCGGGAGAGCCAGCTTGGACAAGAATCGCCCCGGCAACTCTCTGCGGACGGCAAGTTGAAGTTGGTCATTGCCTGTCGCCAGGAACCGGGAAAAGGAACCGATAAGGTGATCGAGAGTCTGCCTCGCATACTCTCCGTTTTTCCCGAAGCCAAACTTGCAATAATAGGGAGCGGCTCGTTGGTTGATGGCTTGCGACGCCGTGTCAACCATCTGGGACTTAACGAACACGTTATCTTTCACGGCCGAATCCGGCAGCCGCGAGTTATGGAGTTATTCAACGACGCCCACATTTTCTGTTATCCGACGTCGGCTTCCGAGGGTTTTCCCAAAGTCGTATTGGAAGCCCTAGCGGCCGGCTTGCCCGTGATAACGACAAGAGTGTCGGTGCTCCCGAAACTCCTTGAATCCGGCGCGGGAATTTTATTAACGAAGGCGGACCCGAAGGAATTAGCCGACGCTGTCATACAACTCTGCTCCGACGCAGACGCGTACTCGCTGATGTCGGCGAGAGCGATCGAGACCGCACGTGAATTTTCTCTCGAGAAATGGCGCGACGTGATCGGCGAGTCGCTCCGGAAAGCTTGGAATGTGCATTCTCTCTCGTCCAAGAAGGTCGAGAGAACTTCGGTACTCGAGCATTCATGAAGGTTTGTTTTCTCGTCGGGACCCTTGCCCGCGGCGGAGCCGAACGCCAATTGATCTTTATGCTGAAGGCGTTGCGAGAAGAGGGTGTCGAAACGCGTTTGTTGTGTCTCACGGTGGGCGAAGCTCACGAAAGAGAAATCAGAGATCTAGGAATTGAGCCTGAGTGGGTTGGCTCAACGCATAATAGATTGTTGAGACTGAATAAGATTATCCGGTCCATAAGAAACAAACCTACGGACATAGTGCAGAGCAGTCATTTCTATACAAATATCTATGCAGCCGCGGCCGGCAAATTCACAGGCACCGCCAGCATCGGCGCGGTTCGCAGCGATCTCAAAAGCGAGATCGCCGCGGACCGGGTCTTCGGCCGGTGGCAGATTAAATTGCCTGATCACCTTATCGCCAATTCCGAACTTTCCGTCAGTCGTGCGGTTGCCTTCGGTGTTGGGCGTCAGAAGATCGATTGCGTGCGCAATGTAGTGAACGTAAATCAACGAAACGGATTTGCGGCGAGGCGTGCCGAAAAAGATTCAGTGAACATCCTTTTTGTGGGCCGGCTCTCCAAAGAGAAGCGCCCCGAGTGGTTTATTGAATTGGCTTCGCAGCTTAAAGCGAGGCCGGCCGGCGCAGAGACGAATTTCCGAATCGCCGGTGACGGGCCTCTTCGCCTCGAACTCGAGCGCATGGTGCGCGATCGTGGCTTATCCGATTTCGTTCATTTTCTAGGAGAGCAGCGGGACATGTCCGAAACTTACTCCAATGCGGACCTCC
>JBDTSA010000277.1:0-4041 GCA_039931335.1 Acidobacteriota bacterium | reverse complement strand
GTTTGAGGGGCGTGTGGAGTAATCCGTGCGGGTTCGAGTCCCGCTCTCAGCACCACATAAAAAAACGAGGCTGTCTGAAAAGGCAGCTTCTTCGTCCAATCGCCCTTAGCTTTTCGGTCGTCTCAGGATAGTCATTTGAATTGTCTCGGACTTCGGTTCGTATGAGTCGCCTTCGGCTTCATCCTCTTCTGAATTGCCTCCGTCTTCAGACGGAGGTTTGATTCTCGCAGCGAACGGCTTTAGCCGAAATCAAACAAAAGGCTCCGATCAACAGAGCTTTAGCTGAAGCACTGCGGAATTATGCAATTTTCGTTTTACGGCTGAAGCCAATCCCTGCAATTGTCAGCTACCTCCGGCTCAAGCCGGAGGCAACTCATAAACCTGCGAAGGCGAAAGCAAATGAAAAGAGGCCCTTTTCAGACGGCCTTGTTTTTATCTCACTCGCTCTCCGGAATCAACATCGTTCCGGTGCCTTGATCGGTAAAAACTTCAGACAGCAGTCCGTTCCTATCCGTACCACCGATCACATGGGCTGAATGGACCCCGCGGTCCAACAGAGAGATGAGGCTTTCGAGCTTCGGGATCATTCCACCGGTCGCCTTTCCTTCGTCGATCAATCGCCGGGCTTCTTTCGTGGATAATCTGTCGATCTTTGTCGACTCATCCGAAGGATCAAGGTAGATCCCGTTCACATCTGAAAAGAGAATCAATTTCTCGGCTCCAAGACGGGCGGCGATCTCGGATGCGATCGTGTCTGCGTTTATGTTGTATATCTTTCCGTCGTCATCTGCGCCGAGGGACGAGATCACGGGCAAGTAATCGTTTGCGAGGAGAAGATTTATAAGCCGTGTGTCGATCTCGACGATATCCCCGACGTGTCCGAAATCTACGGATTCCGTTTCGCCCGTGCTTTTGTTCACGACATCCTTTGGGGGACGCCTGACCGCTTTGACGACGCCGCCATCGATCCCGGACAAGCCTACCGCGTCGATCCCGCGATGGCGGAGTGCGGCGAGGATCTCCGTGTTGATCTTTCCGCGGAAGATCATTTTCGCAAGCTCGAGCGTGTCGTCATCGGTAACGCGTCGCCCCTCAATTACGGTTTGCACGACACCGAGCTTTTGCGCCAGCTCGGTTAATTGTTTTCCGCCGCCGTGAATCACGCATATCCGGATCCCGACCTGATGGAGTAGGGCGAGCTCTTCGGCGAGCGAGAGCAGGTTCGCTTTGTCTTCAGTTACTTTGCCAGAGAACTTTATTACGAATGTCTTTCCCTTGAATCGCTGAATGTAGGGAAGTGCTTCGCGAAGAAGATCGAGTGTGTCAATGTTCATTTGATCAGCTCCGACATTATCGCCTTTTGAATATGCAGGCGATTCTCAGCTTCCTCAATGACTACCGATCTCGCTGAATCTATCACTCCGTCCGTAACGATTACATTTCGACGAACCGGCAGACAGTGCATAAAGATTGCATCGCTGCTTCGTGCCATCTTGGTTTCATCGACGATCCAGTCATTTCTGAACTGAGCGCGATGTTCGATGTCGCCCGCCAAGTTTCCATAGAATCGACTTCCGCCCCAACTCTTTGCATATACGACTTCGACGCCGTCAAAGGCCGCGTCGACATCCTCAGTAAACTCGACGCTCCCGCCATTCGCCTCGGCCTCGGATCGAATCGTCCCGATAAGCTCATCGTCGAGCTCGTACCCTTTCGGATGAGCGATCCGAAGATCGTGGCCGAACTGGGCGGCTGCGAGGGCGAAACTGTTTGGTACTGCCATTGGAAGCGGTTTCGGGTGCCACGCCCAAGTCACCAATACTTTTTTCTTCTCGACGCCAAAGCTCTCGCGGATCGTCATCATGTCCGCCATCGACTGGCAGGGATGATGCATCGCCGATTCAAGATTGATCACCGGTACACTTGCGTACTCGCCGAACGCGTTGAGGATCGGGTCCGTGCGCTCCGTCTTCCAATCCTTCAGTTCCGCGAACGTTCGGACGCCGATCGCCGACACATATCTTTCGAGAACACGAACGAATTCTTTGAGATGCTCAGTTTTGTCGCCGTCCATGACGACACCTTCGCGATGTTCGAGCGACCACGATGTGCTCCCCGGTTCGAGGATCACGGAGTTGCCGCCTAGTTCGTAGATCCCAACCTGCATCGAGGCCCGTGTTCGCAAACTCGGGTTGAAGAAAACGAGGGCAACGGATTTTCCGGCGAGCGGTCTATGTTTCGACGACGCTCTTTTGCTCTCGAGAGCCGCATCTATCAATCGACTGAGATCTTCGGTCGAATAATCCGACGTCTTCAGAAGGTTAGTCATGACGCCGCTCCGGCGGAAGTGTGAGCGAGACAATTTATCAGCTCAGCAATTTGTTTCTGCGAAGTGCAGAGCGGCGGAAGAAGGCGTAGAACCTTCGGATCACTTGAGGTGCCAGTTATGATTTGCGACTCCAACAGCATTGCGTGAATATTCACCGCCGGCGTTGTGAACTCTATTCCCAGCAAACAGCCTTTTCCGTGAATCGCCACGACATTCGGAAGATCGCGCGTCTGCCCGCGCAGCAGCTTCTCGATGAGGCGGGCGTTTTCGATCATGCCGTCTTGTTCTATCGCCTCGAGCGTCGCTAACACAGCCGCCATGGCGAGCATTCCTCCGCCGAACGTCGTTCCGAGATCGTTCTCCTTTATGTTCGACGAGACACGATCATTGAATATGCATGCGCCGACGGGAACACCGCTGCCGAGACTTTTTGCGAGAGTAACAATATCCGGCTCGATCCCGGCAGCCAACGCGCTTCCGGCGAAGAACCAATTTCCCGTCCGGCCGATCCCGGTTTGAACTTCGTCAAAGATCAGCATGATTCCATGTTCATCGCAGACCTCGCGAAGCTGTTTGAAGAACTCTGGATCTGCTTCGCGAACACCTGCCATGGATTGAATCGGTTCGAGAATAATGGCCGCGGTCTGAGCATCGGCGAGGGATCTAACACTCTCGATGTTCCCAAACTCGGCTTCAACGTGAAAAGGAACGTTTGGTTTGCCGATCTCGCGATACTTTCCAAGAAATGTCGCAGAGATGGAATCGGCGGTCCGGCCGTGAAACCCTCCGGAGAAGGAAATTATCTTTTCTCGTCGGGTAGCCATTCGGGCGGCACGCATCGCGTTCTCATTAGCTTCCGTTCCGGAGTTGCAAAAGAACGCCTTCGTTAACGTGGGCGGAGCGACCGACACGAGCTTCTCTGCAGCCCGGCCGCGAATTTCGGAATAGACAAGATTCGAATAGAACAGCAACCGCTCGGCCTGTTCCCGGATCGCTTTCACGACGTGAGGATGCGAATGCCCGGTGGCACATACCGCATGGCCGCCGTAGAGGTCAAGATACTCGTCACCCTCGCTCGTCCATATCGACGCTCCGCTCCCGCGCTCCACCGAGATCCCCATTTTTTTATACGTCGTGACCTGAAATTCATCCTCGAGTTGTGAGATCTTTTTAAAGTCCATCTTGATAGAGTTCCGTAGTGAATGCGGTCAGCTTCATTCACGCGCTCGAAAGAGTAGGAGCTGGAGCTCGCACGCCGAACATTACGGATTGCCTCCCGCAAAAATAAGGCCCGTCTTTTCATCCAACCCGAACATCAGATTCATATTTTGGACAGCTTGTCCCGCGGCGCCCTTTACCAGATTATCGATCGCCGAAAAGACGACGATCTGTTTGCCGCTGGAGTACGCACCGATGTCGCAAAAATTCGTATTCTTCACCCAGTTAATATCGGGCGATCCGTCAACCAATCGGATGAAAAAAGAGTCCCCGTAGAAGCTGGAGTATAGATTCCGCAGATCTTCATTCGTCAGGTTGACCTTCGTCTCCATGTAGCACGATGCAAAGATTCCACGCGAGACGGGCAGGCTGTGGGTCATGAATATGAGCTCACTGTCGAATGAGCCGACCCTGCCGAGGTGCTGCTCGATCTCGGGTAGATGCTGATGTGCAAACGGCTTGTAAGCGTAGAAAGAGTTCGCACGCTGGGGATG
>JBDTSA010000276.1:0-4044 GCA_039931335.1 Acidobacteriota bacterium | reverse complement strand
CGTACATGCTGCCGTTTGCCGAAAGCGGCGTCAGCGATTTTGCGGCGGACAATGCCTCTTACAAGCGGCGAGATCTGGAGCGGGTCGCGTCTTCGATGGCCGACGGTTTTTGGGAGACATTTGTGCACCAGGAAATGCTCAAACACGGCATGTCGCTGATCAAGTTGCCCGAGATAGTCGTCTATCATCAAAACTCATTCTCGTTCTCCGGGTTTATGAATCAGCGGTACTGGCACGGACGGCAGTTCGGGGCACAACGCGCGGGCAGCGTTTCGATGGCGAAGCGAGTCGCCTTGATAATGGCGTCACCATTGATACCTCTTCTCTATCTATTTCGAATCACGCGCCGCGTGTTTGCCAGGAAACGAAATATCGGCAAGTTGGTCGCGGCCTTTCCAATTTTATCTCTCTTCCTTTTGAGCTGGTCGCTCGGCGAAATGAGTGGTTACGTATGGCGGGGCGACCAGTCACAGCGCGGACAATAGCGCCGCATCGATCGAGCATCCCGAAGTTATCGGTGGTCGTTGCGTCGCTGAACGGCCAGACGGCTCTGCAGAATTGCCTTGACAGCATTCTGGCTGACAAGACAGTGGATGTTGAGATCATCGTCACGAGCCGCGGCCCAAACGTGCCGCTTAGCGAACTCTCCGACAGATATTGCGGCGTGAATTTTGTTCAGTTCCCTCTGGGCACACAGCTTCCAGTGTTATTGGCGGCGGGAATCGCCCGCTCGCACGGAGACGTCATCGCATTAACAGACTCGTCATGCGTGGTGTCAAACTGTTGGGCTTCGTCGATACTTAGGGCCCACGATGGGAAATGGCCGGTCATCGGCGGTGCGGTCGACATCAACGTGAATGGAAAGCTCGTGAATTGGGCAGCGTATTTTTGCGATTACAGTCAGTTCATGTCACCCGCCCGCGCAGGAGTCGTAAGTGCTGTCCCCGGAAACAATCTTTCTATCAAGCGTGCCGCGTTGAAGATCGGCAGCGCGTTCGTCGAAAACGAATTTTGGAAAACTCACTGGTGCCGCAGCCTTCAGGCGACGGGTATCGAACTTTTTCTTGACCCTGCGATCTCCGTTCGATGCGACAAAAACTACGAACCAGCGACTTTTATGATCAGACGTTTTCACCAGGGTCGTTGCTTTGCAGGCATCCGGAGTAGTCAAATGAAAAGGTCAAATCGAGTCCTGTTCGCCGCCGGCGCCCCCATCCTGCCGCTGTTGTTAATGTTTCGCACAGCAAGGCCCGTCATGCGGGAAAAAAGGTTCTGGGGAAAATTCCTGTTATCGATGCCCATGATCCTTGCTGCGTTCGTCGCTTGGTCGGCGGGCGAGGCCCTTGGTTACTTGACGGGTCCGGGCACGAGCTCCGACCGGATCGATTAGAAGCTGTGCCGAAGTTCTCCATCATAATCGCATCGGTGAACGGATTGCCGTTTATCGAGGAATGTCTTGCTTCCCTCGATGATCAGCGCGGCGGCCTCGAGGCTGAAATTGTTGTCGTGGACAGCACGGACGAAAAGACTCGCGACTACATTTCTCGGAATTTTCCAAAGGTCAACCTTATCAGGCTCGCGGCGAGACCGGGGATTCCCGGAATGCGCGCGATCGGCATGCGGGAAGCAACCGGTGATCATCTCGTCATTACCGAAGACCACTGTATCGCACCGGAGAACTGGCTGGAGGAGATCAACCGTGCTCACCTTGCGGGCTATGCGGTCGTCGGCGGAAGCGTAGAAAATGGCAGTTGTTCGCGACTGGTCGACTGGGCAGTTTTCCTCTGCGAATACAGCGGCTTTATGCCCCCGATCGAAGCCGGTGAAGTCGATTTCGTGGCGGGCAACAACGTTTCATATTCCAGGGCTGCCATTCGTCAGGTTGATGAAGCAGTCAAGAATGATTTTTGGGAATTCTTCATGCAAGAGGAATTGAGACGGAAAGGTATTAAGTTTCTTTCAGTCCCAGCGGTAAAGATAATTCACAAAAAGGACTTCGGCTTCTTCTATTTCCTCGCTCAGCGATTTCATTATTCGAGGTCATTCGCGGCAATGCGGCGTCAACGATCGACGATCTCCAGACAATTAATTTACCTGGCATACGCCCCCGTTTCGGCCATTCATTTGACGTGGCGGATCGTCAGTAATGTTTGGAGAAAACAAAAGCATCGACGGGAGCTGTTTCTATCATTTCCCTTCTTAGCGATGTTTATGTGCAGCTACGCCCTTGGTGAGCTGGTTGGTCAACTGTTCGGCCCGGGTCACAGCCTCGCGAAGGTCGAATAGAACGAATTGAAGCACGAAGAGATCCAGCTTTCCATAGTCGTAGCCTCCTGGAACGGGACGGATTCGCTGCGACGGTGCCTCGAGTCGCTTGAAATGCAGGTGGACAAGGATAAGGACGAGATCATCGTTGTCAGTAATTTTGCACCTGATCTGATGAAGAACGGTTCGTCGGTTTCTTATTTCGAACGTCCGGCTTCACACACGGTCCCTGAGCTTCGTCGCGACGGTATCGTGGCGGCTCACGGGAACATTGTCGCGCTCATCGAAGACCACTGCTTTGTCGACAGGAACTGGAGCAGCGAGATCAAAAAGGCTCATGCGTCGGATGCTGCTGCTGTCGGAGGCTCGGTTGAGAACGCGAGTGTCGACTATGCTTTGGACTGGGCGGTGTATTTTTACGATTACGGGACATTCATGTTGCCGAACTCGGTCGGGCCAACGGCGTCGTTGTCGGGGCTGAATGTCTCTTACAAGCGCGCCGCTCTCGAAGAGATCCGCGACGTCTACGAAAACGGTTTCTTTGAGACGTTCGCCAACGAAGCACTGAAGCGACTGGGGCATCAACTTTCGATGCTGCCGTCGGCGGTTGTCTATCACAACAAGAGATACGAGTTACGGGGCGCTTTATCTCACTGTTATCATCTTGCGCGTTCGTACGCGGCCCAGCGGGTCGCGAACTCGGCTCCGGGCCGACGATCTCTTCTCATTTTCGGATCGCTGATCCTTCCGGTTTTGCTTCCGGCGCGCGTCATTGCTTCGGTCGTGAGAAAGGGACGAAATCTGGGTCAGCTTGCGCGAGCTGTCCCTTTCCTGGTGGTGCTGATGTCAATGTGGTCGTATGGGGAGTTCGCGGGATACGTAGCCGGCGAAGGACGAAGCCGAGGAGCATGGAGGTAGCAAATGCATTCTCGATCCCTACGACTCTATTCTTCCGTTTTCGATGAGGGTTACAGCCGGGCAGCACTCCTTGTATTTTTGTTGCTGTCTCTGGTCTTCATTGGATTCCGTCTGTGGCAATTAACGAATTTTTCGCTATGGACAGATGAGATCTTCAGCGTTGGTGTGACTCGTTTGCAGTGGGGGGCGATGCTCGAAAGATTGGTTTTGGACAAGGTTCATCCGCCGCTCTTTTATCTTTTACTTAAGGTGTGGGTCTCAGTTGGCGGAGAAGCTTTGCTTTGGTTGAAGTTGTTCCCCGTTCTGACGGCGGTCGCTACGATAATTCCATTTTACTTTTTGTGTTGCGAACTAAATTTATCGGCCTTTGCTATGAACGCCACGATGGCAATGATGTCGGTCAACGGCTACCTCGTACAATATGCACAGGAAGTCCGGATGTACAGTTTGTTGATTCTCCTCGCGACAACGTCATGTTGGTTGTATGTTCGCTTCGCCAACCGCGATCTCGCTCAAAAAAAACACTTGCTTCTTTTGTCCTTGGTCAATCTGTTATTGATCTACACGCATTACTTCGGTTGGCTCGTGGTGGGCGTCCAGATTATTTCGATGTTTTTGCTCGACCGGCGAAAATTCCTGATGTATTTGGTGTCAGTCTCTGCACTGATTCTCTGCTTCACCCCGTGGATTTACTTTGTAGTGGAAGCCATTCTCAACAAGCAGGGCCCGGTGAGCGGGCTTGATTGGATAGGCCGGCCGGCCTTGAGTTCGGTTAATGAATATTTTGCAGTCCTGACGGGCGCGCTTTCATTTCCAAAGAGCACTTACGTCCGGTTATTGCTTTTTGGCATCCCTTCTTTG
>JBDTSA010000275.1:0-4048 GCA_039931335.1 Acidobacteriota bacterium | reverse complement strand
TCGGTTGCATTCATATTTGGAAAGATTATGATGAAACAGGCAGAAACACGAGCGGCAGCGCGTGGTGAATTGACTTTGATACTTACGCCTTTTTGAACGCGGATCGGGCGGATTGGGCGGATCGGCACGGATCAGGAAATTCATATCCGCTTTCATCCGCCCGATCCGCCAAATCCGCGTTCAAAAAAACTGACCAGACACGAATCGAATGGCCACCGAGCTTGTAAATCCTGATGCATTGACTTCGACCATCGAATTTCTTACGGCGATGGTCACACCGGCGTTGCTCATCTCGGCGACGGGCTCGCTCGTGCTCTCGACATCGACGCGTCTCGGCCGAGTCGTCGATCGCGTCCGCCACCTCGAAGAGCGTCTCAGCGATCTGATCTATGCTGAGGACAAAGACGCGGTACCGCTCTATGACAAGCGTGTCGAAGTGATCGTCGATCTGCTCGACAAAGTCACGAGCCGCTCGCGAATACTGCAGCGTGCGATGCAGATGTTCTATTACGGGATCGGGATGTTTACGCTGACAAGCGTGACGATCGCGGTAGCGGCGATCTTCAATACGTATCGATGGGTTCCGATCCCGATCGGGATCGTCGGCATCATGTTTCTGTTTTGGGGAAGCGTACTGATGCTTCGCGAGACCGGTATGGCGACAGCGACGGTGAATGCCGAGATGGATTTTACGTGGGAGCTTGCCCGCAAGGTCGCACCGCGGGAAGTTGCGCTCAAATATAAACGAAAGGGAAAGGGTCTTGGCGGGCTCGCCCGCATCAAGGATGAAAGCGAGATACCTGACACTCTTAGCGGAGAATAAATTCGAGGAACGTGTGATCGCCCTCGAAGAGCTTCTGCGGTCATGTACGATATGCCCAAAGCTTTGCGGCAATAATCGTTTGAATGACGAGATCGCTGCATGCTATTCAGGTCGTCTGCCGATCGTCTCGTCATACACCGCGCATTTTGGCGAAGAGCCTTGTCTTTCGGGAACGAATGGCGCGGGGAATATTTTCTTCGGCAACTGCAATCTCCGCTGCGTCTATTGTCAGAATTATCAGATCTCGCAAACGTGGAGGACGCAGACGAAAAATGAAGTGACCCACGAGCGGCTCGCCGAGATGATGCTCGAGCTCGAGGACCGCGGTTGTCACAACATCGGATTCGTTTCGCCGACACACTTCGCACCGCAGATGGCGCGTGCGATATTGATCGCCGCCGAGAAAGGATTGACGCTCCCGATCGTTTACAACACGAACGCGTACGATTCAGTGGAGGTCTTGAAATTACTCGATGGGATCGTCGACATTTATCTGCCCGATCTGAAGTACGCGGATTCGGAAGCCGGATTTCAGTATTCGAAGATCCGCGATTACTCATTGCACGCGCGAGCGGCGATCAAAGAGATGCATCGTCAGATGGGCGACTCGTTGCAGTTCGACGAAAACGGATTACTGCAACGCGGGCTGATGATACGCCTGCTCGTCCTGCCGAACGACATCGCCGAGATCGAAGCAAACCTGCGATGGATCCGTGACGAGCTCGGGCCGCGAACGGCGATCTCGCTGATGGCGCAATACTACGCGACGAACAAAGCGGCGACGGATGATCGATACATTTTGCTTTCTCGGCGCATCTCCGAGGGCGAATGGTTCGACGCCGTTTCGCTTTTGGACGAGCTCGGAATGGAGGAAGGCTTCATGCAGGAATACGAATCGGCATCGCATTACTACCGGCCCGATTTCAACGACGCAGAAAAGCCGTTCAAGGATATAAGAGATTTCGCATAGATTTCCTTTGCGTCCTTTGCGAGTTTTGCGTGAAACTTTCTTATCTCACGCAAGCTCGCCACGGACGCGAAGAAGGCGCGCAACAGGAGAAAAGATGAACATCGGAGAAAATGCACGTGATTTCACATTGAAAGACGGCAACGGTAACGACTGGAAACTTTCGGCTCATCGTGGCAAGACTGTCGTGCTGATGTTTTACCCGGGCGACAACACACCGGTCTGCACGGCACAGCTTTGCTCGGTGCGGGATCACTGGTCTGAGTATCAGGCGACAGGCGCCGAGGTCGTCGGTATTTCGACAGACACTGTCGATTCGCACAAGGGCTTTGCTGAGAAGAATAGTTTGCCGCTGCGGCTATTGTCTGACGCCGACCGCAAGGTTTCAGAGATGTACGATATGAAATCGTGGCTCCCCGGCCGTTCGGCTCGGGGAGTAGTGGTGATCGATAAAGAGGGCAAGATCACGTACAAGAAAACCGAAGCGATTAGTTTGTTTCGCCCGAAGGACGACGATGTGCTCGCTGCGATCAAGACTGCGAACCGCTGAAGGCAGAAACCCGACCGGTAGGAAGGGTGTATTCAGCGATCGAAATCAAGGGACACACTTCCTACCGGTCGTGTTTCTGCCTGTGCGTCAATCTGCTAAAATTTCCTTATGGCATTATTCGGAAGTGACAAATTCAAATGCGCGAAGTGCGGCTCCAAGGGCGAACCGCTCGGGTATGCGCCGATACCAACCGAGCTCGGTCAAAAGGTCGGAGCCGAGATCTGTAAAGAATGCTGGGCCGAATGGCAGGAGAAGCAGAAGCAGCTGATCAATCACTTCGGGCTTGATGTTTCGAATCCCGACTCTCACCAGTTCCTCTTCGACAACATGAAGATCTTCTTCTACAACGAGGGTGTCGAGCTCGCGCAGATCGATACTTCTCAGGAAGGAAAGATAGTGCATTAGTTATCAGTTACTTGGGAGTGAGTGAACCGACATGCTCCTTGACGGTGATATTACTTTCATCAACGAAGAGTTTTACGCTGACAAGATAACACCTCTGCAGCTTGACCTTCTTCTCGCCGACGGCTGGCGGCATTTCGGTACACAGTTCTTTCGATACAGTCTCGGTATTTACGAATCGGATATTCGCCGCGTGATCCCGCTCCGGATCCGTCTCACCGACTTTTCGTCATCCAAAAGCCAACGCCGCGTGCTGCGGCAGAATTGGGACGCGTCTATCGAGATTCGCCCGATCGAGGTCACAGACGAATCGACTGCCTTGTTCGAAAAACACAAACAGCGGTTCAAGAGCGGTGTGCCGGATTCGATCTACGACTTTGTTTCGACCCCGATGCCGTGCGAAGCACTAGAAATAAATGTTCGGATCGGACAGCGGCTCGTTGCGACAAGTTACTTCGATGTCGGTGAGCGAACCGTCTCGGCGATCTACGGAATGTTCGATCCGGAATTCTCATCGCGAAGTCTTGGTATTTTCACGATGCTGAAAGAGATCGAGTTCGCTATCGAGAGAGGTAAGGAACTTTATTACCAAGGCTACTCGTACGAAGGCGAATCTTTTTACGACTATAAGAAGCGATTCCGCGGAATTGAAAGCTACGACTGGAATGGGAAATGGGAATCGTATTTGCCCATCTGGTGACGCTACATGGAGAAAGTTAACCGCGGATGACGCAGATTGAAGACGATTAAGAACGATCTGAATTTTCAGATCGGCTTTTATCTGTCTAATCCGCGTCATCGGCGGTTAAATCCGCTAGCCGATCAAGTTCAGGTTCTCACTCGCGCGATTCGCCGCGATGTGTGCATCGAACGCGCCCTCGAACGCTTTCGCGATGAAAGCCGGATCGGTGATCTCGATGTAGCGGGCCGTCTGTTCCGGCGTCATCACCTCGAGCATGAACGAATTCTCTATCCAGACTTCGACGAGCTGAAATAAGCCCTCGCCGCGATTGCATACGAGCACACGCCAACCCTCACGCTTGGCGATCTCGCGGATCTCCTCGATGCTCTTCTTTGTGTTGATGTTCAGATGCGTCGCGACAAATTTCGGCCGGAGCTCGCTTTGGACGAACTTCCCTTCGTATTCCTCAGTTGGTGTGTCGAGATCGTTTTCGTCCGGCAGTCCCTCACCGGGCACGAGCACGGTTCCGGCGGGTGTGACCTCGACAGCGGTTCCGCGGCCGTCGTTAGCGCTCACAAAATATGAATTCGGAGACGGCGGAAACGGAAAAACAATTCCTTCCCA
>JBDTSA010000274.1:0-4053 GCA_039931335.1 Acidobacteriota bacterium | reverse complement strand
CTATTATCAAAGATTTGGATATCATGAAGAAAGTTGGATTTGTCAGCCTTGGGTGCCCGAAGAATCTCGTCGATAGCGAGGTCATGATGGGCACGCTCAGACAGGCCGGCTACGAGATCACGAATAATGCCGAAGAAGCCGAGACGGTTGTCGTCAATACGTGCGGCTTTATCGAATCGGCAAAGCAGGAGTCGATCGACGCGATCCTCGATGCGACCCGCTCGAAAGAGAACGGCGTTACGAAGCGCGTCGTTGTTGCGGGCTGTCTGGTCGAGCGTTACCGCGACGATCTGATGAAAGAATTGCCGGACGTCGACGCGTTTATCGGAACGAATGAGGTCACACGCATTCTCGAAGCGACCGACGAAACAAAAAACTTTCGATCGCTACCGCTGGTTCCGATCGGCAACAAGACGGCAACTTACCTTTACGATTTTGACACGCCGCGTTTTCGCGCGACCGAATCGCACACGGCATTTATTAAGATCGCCGAAGGCTGCGATCGACCGTGCGCGTTCTGCTCGATTCCCGGGATGCGTGGTTCATTTCGATCGCGTCGTTTCGGCTCGATCATCGAGGAAGCTCGAAATCTTGCAAATCAGGGTGTAAAAGAAATCGTTCTGATCGCACAGGATTCGTCTCGATATGGCGAGGATCTTGGCGAAGTCGACGCGCTCGCAGCGCTGATCCGTGCGCTTGGCGAGATCGAAGAACTCGAGTGGGTTCGCGTCATGTACGCCTACCCGACTCATATCTCGGATGCATTTCTTGCGGCGATCGCTGATACGCCAAAGGCAGTTAAGTATCTCGATATGCCGCTGCAGCATGGTTCGCGAAACGTCTTAAAGCTGATGAAGCGGGGCGGCACACGCGAGTCGCTCGAGAAATTGATCCGACGGGTGAGAGAAAAAGTTCCGGGTATTGCGATCCGAACGACATTCATTACCGGTTTCCCAGGCGAAACGGAAGGAGACTTTGAGGAGTTGATGTCCTTCGTGCGTAATTGCCGCTTCGATAACCTCGGCGTGTTCACGTATTCGGATGAAGAAGGAACCCCGGCGTACGATCTCCCGAACAAGGTTGATCCAAAGATCGCAAAGCAGCGACGCAGCCGTTTGATGAAAGAGCAGGCAAAGATCAGCAAGCAGCTCAACCGATCAAAGGTCGGTAACACTTACAAGGTTTTGTTCGAAGGCTTTTCACAGGAGTCTGACCTGCTTTTTCAAGGGCGTCTCGAGGGCCAGGCCCAGGAGATCGACGGCTATATTCTTATTAATGACATGCCGGAGGATTTAGACCCCCAAGTTGGATCGGTATATAACGTGGAGATCACTGAGGCGCTGGACTACGACCTTGTCGGACGCATTACGACCGCGCCGACCTCATTTTGATTTGGAGAAGTAATTGTCACTATGAAACTCGCACACATATTTGTACTTATCTTTGCCCTTGCCGCGATATCGCCGGCGTTCGGCCAGAAGTTTTTGTTAAAGCCATACACCGAATGGAGTAAGGAAGAAGCGAAAAAGGTTCTCTCGGACTTTCCCTGGGCCAGTGAGTACCAGTCTGAGCGCGGACTCGATGCAGCCGCAATTATTAAGCAGCAGCGTGAGCAGGCGGACACGCGTCTGTCAGGCTCTGAGCGGGGTAACCAGGGCGTCAACTCGGCACCGATACCGATCGTCGTTCGATTGCATTCCGCTCTCCCGGTTCGCCAGGCAATGGTACGAGTTCAGCAACTCGAAATCGGCTACGACAAGATGAAGCCCGAAGAGAAGGCGAAGTTTGACGCGTCTCGAGCCGGCTATCTCGAATGCAAGATCTGCAAGGACTATTATGTTGTGACGCTGACGAAATATAAGGATGCTTCCACGACAGTCAATGATGGAATATTCCAATCGCTAAAGCTTGCTGATCTAAAGGGCAAAATGTGGCTGGAAAATGACAAGGGCGAGCGTCGCGAGATCACCGAGTTCACTCCGCCAAAGAATGAGACCGACTCGGCAATCTTCTTCTTCAAAAGGACAAACGAAGCGGGTGCTCCATTGTTCAGTCCGTCGGACAAACTCGTGAAGTTAATGTTCTCCAACGAGCTTCGAGACGATAAGAATTCCTACAGTTACCTTATTCCCAGGTTGTTTGAATTCAAAGCCTCGAAGATGGTCGTCGACGGTAAGCTGGAATTCTAAATGCCTCTGACTGATCTTATTAATGAGCACGCTTCGGCGTGCTCATTTTAGTTTGCGGGACAGAGAATCGAGAGCGGTCATAGAGTTCCCCCGCCGTGGTTCGAGCGTTGTCACCGTCGTCTGTCCGTTCGTCACTTTTTCAACGGCGTTCGTGGGTTGTAGGATATAAAATAAAGGACCTCAGCTAGATCAAATCAATCAGGACAAGAACCCGGGCGCTCACCGTCGGAAATTGCGGAAAATGAATCGAACAAAAACAATACTTGCGCTCCTGTTAGTTCACGCCATCCTCACGCCGATGGCGACATTCGGCCAAGTGGCAGATATCACCGCCCAGATCCGAAAAGAGGGAATGGAGAACTCGAAGATCATGCATACGCTGCACATCTTCGCGGATCTTTACGGACCTCGCCTCACTGGCTCTCCGAATCATGTCAATGCGGCGAAGTGGGCTGCCGAAGAAATGAAACGGTGGGGATTTGATAGCACGGCGCTCGAGCCCTGGGACTTCGGGCATCCGGGATGGGTAAACGATCGCAATACCGGACTCATGATCTCACCAGTCGCCGACACGCTGACGTTTGAGGTCCTTGCCTGGACTCCGCCGACCAACGGCATTGTTACGGCGAATGCTGTTCACATTGTCACGCCGCAGTTTCCTTCGCCGACAAACCCGAATATCTTCCAGGGTCCGACGCAGGAAGAGCTGACGGCCTATCTTGAATCGGTGAGATCTCAGGTGTCAGGCAAGATCGTCCTCGTTGGGAAGCCATCATTCATCGACCAATCTCGCGACCCTTCGCCGAAGCGTATCACTGACGAAGATAACGCGAAGCGGTACGATCCCGATCCGAGCAAGCGCCCGACCGGAGGAGGGCAGGGACGGCCGGCGGGAAATCCGTCGACACCCCGTGCCGGGGCACTGACCGGAGCACAGGTCAACGAACAGGTCGACAAGTTTCTTCTCGATAACAAAGCGTTAGTTCGAATCAACGAATCGCAGCTCGATCGCGGAGCCGTCCGAGCTTTCAATAATCGTACTTTCGACATCACCAAGGTGATCCCGACGGTTGTTATGCGAAATGAAGATTTTGGGCGGATCGCGAGACTGTTGGCTAACGGCACGCCGGTCAAACTGGAATTTGACCTTCGAAGCCACATCGTCCCGGAAGGGAAGACCAGCTACAACGTCGTCGGAGAGATCTTCGGCTCGGATAAGAAGGATGAAGTTGTGATGCTCGGCGGTCACTTGGACTCGTGGCATTCTGCTACCGGTGCGACTGATAATGCCATCGGGTGCGCAACGATGATGGAGGCCGCCAGAATCTTGAAGGCTGTCGGCGTCAAGCCGCGTCGGACGATCCGGGTTGCGTGTTGGAGCGGCGAAGAGCAGGGGCTTCTTGGATCCCAGGCATATATCGCTCAGCATTTTGGAACTTTTGAAAATCCGAAGCCTGAATGGTCGAAGTTCAACGGATATTTCAATATCGATAGCGGCACAGGACGGGCTCGGGGCATGAACGTCTTTGGACCACCCGAGGCGGGTTTGGTTTTGCGAGAAGCCCTGCAACCTTTTGCGGATCTGGGCGTCGCGGGAGCGGTCAACTCGAGCGGCCGCGGTCTCGGAGGAACCGACAGCACCTCTTTCAATGCGGCCGGACTCCCGGGTATCGGGGTATCGCAGGATCCGATCGAGTATTTCAATGTGACGTGGCACACCAACCTCGACACCTACGAACGCATCATCGAAAGCGATGTAAAATCGTCGTCGATCGCGATCGCGGGAGCTCTTTATCAGCTTGTAATGCGAGACGAACCGCTGCCTCGATTCAAGCCCGAAGAAATGGCAAAGCCGGCCGCGACG
>JBDTSA010000273.1:0-4060 GCA_039931335.1 Acidobacteriota bacterium | reverse complement strand
GAGTTTGAGGCGACGGAGACGATCGACGCCGGCGGCCGCGTCGTATGTCCCGGCTTCGTCGATCCACACACTCACATAATTTTTGCCGGCGATCGTCTCGACGAGTTTGAATTGAAGATCAGCGGTGCCGATTATCTTGAGATCTTGAAAGGAGGCGGGGGGATAATTTCGACTGTGCGGAGTACGCGTGCGGCGTCGTCAGATGATCTTGTCGATCAAACTCTATCGCGTCTCGACAAGATGCTCGACGCAGGGACGACAACGTGTGAGATCAAGACGGGCTACGGGCTCGATACGAAAACGGAGCTGAAGATGCTCGAGGTCATCGCTCGTGTCGACAAAGCCCACGCCATCGACATCGTGCCGACGTTTCTCGCCGCACACGCCGTGCCGCCCGAGTTCAAAGATGATGCGGACGGTTACGTCGATCTGATCTGCGACGAGATGCTGCCGGCCGCCTGGAGATGGTATCAGGCCTCGCACTTCAATAGACGCGTCCGATTCTTTGCAGACGTTTTCTGTGAAAAGAATGCGTTCGACCTTGCGCAGTCGCGGCGTGTCCTAGAGACGGCACGTAGTCTGGGATTTTCTCTAAAAGCGCACGTTGATGAATTTACGAATCTCGGTGGAAGTCGAATGAGCGTTGAGATGCAAGCAACTTCGATCGACCATCTCGATGCGATATCCGACGATGAGATCGTCATGCTCGCCGCGTCCGATTGCGTCGGTATTGTCACACCGACAGTGAATTTCAATCTCGTGAGCAGCGAATTTGCCAATGCTCGGAAGCTGATCGACTCGGGTTGTGCGGTTGCACTTTCGACCGATTACAATCCGGGATCGGCGCCGTGTCCGTCGCAGCCAATGGCGATGGCTATCGCGTGCCGGTATCAAAAACTACTGCCGGCCGAGGTCCTGAATGCGGCGACAATAAATGCCGCACACGCGATCGGGCTCGGAGCAACACACGGCTCGATTCAAAACGGAAAGTCGGCAGACCTCTTAATGCTAGACACCTCTGACTATCGCCAGCTTGCTTACGAGTTCGGCGGGAATCTCATCAGCCGCGTTTTCAAATCCGGCCGTGACGTTACCCCACACCGAGTGCGCTGATATCGATTTGAAATACGTTCCCGCGGCCATTCAAGAGCGACTTGGCCAGACTCTCGACCTCCGCATAGCTCGATAGTCTTCTTTCCAGGGGTTTGTCCAGGTCTCCGCGAAAACTCGTAAAGAAAAAGTACTTTCCGTCTGGAGATCCGATCGGGCAATATTCGCGAGCCGGCGAGTTTATCTGCGCTCCAAGATTCCGTGCCGGCGTCCACGTGCCGTTTTGATTAAAGCTGATATAAAGATCGCCGCTGCCGCCGCCGAGATCATCCTTCCTGCCGTTCGCGGCGAAGACGAGGAATTTCTGATCGGGCGAAATGTAATTGTCGAGCTCGATCGTCGGAAGGTTTATCGCGTCACCCAGATTTTCCGGTTCGGCAAACACACTGCCCGTCCATTTTGCGCGGTAGACGTCGTAGCTTCCTTTCCCGCCCGGACGATTCGATGCGAAATAGAGCGTGCCGTCCGCGGCGACCGACGGATAGAATTCGTCGGTCGAGCTGTTCACCGGTGCACCGGCCGGCTTTGCCTCCGACCATCCAGGCAGCGATCTTTCGACGTACCAGATATCAAAGTCGGCTTTTACCTTCCCGTCGCTGCCGCGGTTCGTGCAGAAAAAAATCTTCGATCCGTCGGGTGAGAAGAATGGATCGTAGTCCGTAAACTGTCCGGAGAATGGGGCGATCTGCGGAGAGGACCATTTCCTTCCTTTATATTCCGACACGAGGATCACCCCTAGGCGATTTCGGGGAAAGTTACGTGTGAAATAAACATTCCTGCCATCCGGGCTAAATGCTGCGTTGAGATCGTCCTCCACCGTCGAGACGATCCCGGCGCCAAAAATTACCGGCGCCGTGATCGGCTTGGTGGACGCATATGGATGTGCAGTCGATCGTTGGCCGAAAATAATACTGAATGAAAGGGCGTAGATAAGGGCAAAAGACGCGACAGACTTCATCGGAGAACCTCCTCAATATGAATGTTACTTAGCGGTTAGATTACGCAGCACTTCGACGCATAGTTTCACGCTGGACATTTCCGAGTTTTTGATAAAACGCCGCTCCAGTTTAGAATCGATGCCAATGGATCCCATTGTCTTAGATGGCGAGAGCCTGACATTCGAACAGGTAACGGCCGTAGCCTACGGCGAGCCCGGAAGTCCGCATGTATCTTTGTCGGACTTCGCCAGAAAAAACGTTGAACGGTCGGCGGCGGCCGTCGATACTCTTCTCGATCGGGGTGAGATCGCGTACGGAATAACAACCGGTTTCGGCGCGTTCAAGGACAAGATCATAAGCCGCGACGAAGTCGAGCAGCTTCAGCGAAACATCGTTGTCAGCCATGCCGTCGGCGTTGGAAATCCGTTCGATCGTCCGACCGTCAGGGCGATCATGCTGATAAGGGCGAATACCCTTGCTCGCGGCTACTCCGGGATACGCCCTCAAACGCTTGAGCTGATACTCGAGTTCCTTAATCGAGGCGTTCACCCGTTCATTCCCGAAAAGGGAAGTCTTGGTGCGAGCGGCGATCTTGCCCCGCTCGCGCATTTCGCATGCGTTCTGTTAGGTGAAGGCAAGGCCGAGTTCAACGGCGAAACGATGTCTGGTGCGCAAGTGTTATTGGCGGCCGAGCTCGAGCCGATCGTTCTCAAAGCGAAAGAAGGCCTCGCACTCACGAATGGTACGACGGTCATGACCGCTGTCGGATTGCTCGAAACCGCGCGGGCGATCCGCCTCTCGGAGCTCGCCGACGTCGCCGGATGTTTGAGCCTGGAAGCTCTGCACGGAACAGTCTCCGCCTTCGACGAACGCATTCACGCGCTTCGCCCACACCCGAGACAGATCGATTGTGCGCGGAATTTGCGCCGCATCCTGAAGGGAAGTGATTTTGTTCGCGCCTTCGATCCGACAAATGTCCAGGACGCTTACACGCTGCGCTGCATGCCGCAGGTTCACGGCGCATGCCGCGATGCGGTCGCGTATGCCGAGTGGCTGCTCAAGCTCGAGCTGAACGCCGTAACGGACAACCCGTTGATCTTTGTTAACTACGGGGAGACGCCCGAACGTGAAGACGCGGGGAATAAAATTGTCGACCCGGAGAGTGGCGGACGCGGCGACGCGGCGAATTCGGACTCCGCGTCTGCACGTCTTCCTATCTCCGCGTCGATAGAGGTGATCTCAGGCGGAAACTTTCACGGCGAGCCGCTTGCTCTAGCGTTCGATTACCTGACGATCGCTCTTTCCGAGCTAGGTAATATTTCTGAACGACGGATAATGCGTCTTACGGACGAAGCTTCGAACTCACACGTACTTCCGGCCTTTCTGACCGAGTGCGGCGGATTGAACTCGGGCTTCATGATTGTACAATACACCGCTGCATCGCTTTGCACGGAGAACAAGATCCTCTCCCATCCGGCGAGCGTCGATACGATCCCGAGCTCGGCGAATGTCGAGGATCATGTTTCGATGGGCGCAACGGCGGCGCTTAAATTGAGACAGGTTGCTGAAAATCTCGAGCAGATCTTGTCCCTTGAATTGTTCTGCGCGGCGCAGGCGGTCGATCTTAGGCGAAAAACGATCGGTCCGGAAACGAAACTCGGCGAAGGGACCCGCGAAATCTACAGCGAGATCAGACGCGAAGTACCATTTGTCGGTCGCGACGAGTATTTAAAGGGGTATATCGATGCCGTCATTGAGATCGTTCGTCGATTTAGACCGAAACGAGCTTCGCAATGAACACCGATCATAGGCTAACGATCTTCGCCAGATTCTCGAGATGGATCGCGGCCGTGACCGGTCGCCCAAAGACATTTGTTCTGGCATGCGCGGTGATAGTGGTATGGGCGATCACCGGTCCTTTGTTTGGCTTCAGCGATACGTGGCAACTGGTGATAAATACGGGTACGACGATCATCACATTCCTGATGGTGTTCCTGATCCAGAACACGCAG
>JBDTSA010000272.1:0-4063 GCA_039931335.1 Acidobacteriota bacterium | reverse complement strand
GTCATAATCGCCCGGAACGACCAGATCGTTGCTCAGGCCCCACCCGATAACGCTGAGCCCCCCGTCCATAGTTCGCAGGATATAAAACGTACCTTGATCAACCGGGGTTGCTCCAGGCCGCTGAACCGCAAAGTCGAATTTGAGATCGCCGTCATAGTCGCCAGGAGCAGTGTAATCTGTCGAAAGGCCGAACTGAACAGCTACAAATCCGCCATCGGAGCTGCGAAGCACATACCAGATCATCGCGCCGTTTGTGCGTCGGACAACCGCGAGATCGGTTTTACCGTCACCGTCATAATCGCGGCCAATCGGCTCGTCACCTGTTATCCCGAAACCAACCGCGGCAAAAGTACTGTTACTGCTGTTCAGGCGATACCAGACGCCGTTCGTATCGCGCCAAACCGAGATATCACCCTTACCGTCGCCGTCAAAATCTCCTGGCGCCATGTAGTCCTGGTTAGCAATACCGAAACTTGTGAAGTTAAAGCCGCCGGAACTCTTTGAGGTGTACCACGTGTTATTGCTCGGACGGAACACGGTAAAGTCCGCTTTGCCGTCCATGTCCGTGTCCAAGGCTTTGCGAAGACTCAACTGAGCCGACACCGATACAACCAAAATCAGCGCAGAGACCGCAATAAAAACAGATTTGCCAGTAGCGGCTACGATATTTCTCATCTTAATTTCCTTAATTTAGAACTTCTAAGGTTCCAGCTGAATGGTCAGGAACCATCAATATACTATCAGTTTTGATCGCATTGCAAGAAAACTCTTGAAAATGCCTTATTTCGACGCTTTTCAGCTCCCGTCCGAGGTCGTGGATACGATGCCTTAGACGCCCTCACAATAACAATAGTTGGAAATACGCCCCAACTTTACAAAAATTAGTTTCTCGATTGAGTAACCGTTACCGTCTGCCCCGCGATCGTTAACGTTCCGGTACGCGTGATCGTCGGATTCACACCCACCCGGAAATTAACCGTGCCGTTACCGCTCCCGACATTACTGCTCGTTAGCTTGAGCCAATTGTTGTTGCTCTTGGCCGAGTAATCGCAGTTCTGTGCAGCCGTCATGTCGATCGTATAGTATCCACCCTTCGTCCTCACTGAGATCGACGGCGTTGAAAGACTGAAGGTGCAAACCGTCTGGTTTTGCAGCGCCGCAAAAACATTCAACCGCCCTCCGGATTTTACCAGCGGGGCCCAAACCGCCAGCGGATCGACCGTGTTCATGAGGGTCGCCTTGAGCGACGCAACCGAAAGATTTGGATTGTAGGCCGAGAGCAATGCGGCGGCTCCCGCCGTATGCGGCGTCGCCATCGATGTTCCGCTGAGCGTCGCCGTCGCCGTGTCAGATGTGTTGTAAGTGCTCAGAACGCCCGAGCCCGGTGCCGCGAGATCGACGCTGATCGGGCCGTAGCTCGAGAAGCTCGATTTCGCATCGGTCGAAGTCGACGATGCGACCGCCAAGACGCTCGGCGATGTGTACACCGACGGATAAGAACCGGACGGATTCACATCGTTGTTCACATTCGCATTGCCGGCAGCAAAAACATTCAGGATCCCGGCGTCGCCCATTCCATCAAGAGCGTCCTTTGTCGCCTGGTCGTACCCACACGCTTCGCCGCAGCCGCCGTACGAATTGTTCGTGACGCGGATGTTCACACCGCGCAGCTTCATCATTCGAATGTAGTTGTACGCATTGACGAGCATGGCCGAGGTCGAATCGGCCCCGTTCGGGCTATAGATCTTGATTGGCATGATCGTCACATTCCAATTCACGCCTACCAGGTTCAAAAGATTATTTCCCACCGCACCGATCGTTCCGGCGGTATGCGTTCCGTGACCGCCCGCATCGTCGATCGGGTTCGAATCATTGTAAAAGAAATCCCATCCGCGAATGTCGTCGATAAAGCCATTGTTATCGTCGTCTATACCGTTCGCGATCGGCATTTCACCAGCGTTGATCCACGCGTTTGCCGCGAGATCCTGATGCGTGTAGCGCATGCCCGTGTCGATATCCGCAACGACGACTGCCGAGCTTCCGGTCGTCAAGTCCCACGCCTGCGGAGCCGATATCTTACCAAGACCATACATTCCCGAAAGCCCAAACTGCGGATCGTTCGGCGTAGCCAAAAGGTGATAATAAAAGTTCGGCTGAACCGCGATGACACCATCGAGCTTTTGATACTGTCGCAACGCCTGGTCAACCGTCATTCCGGCCGGGATCCGAATTCGCTGCCAACCGAGATCTCCTAACTTCTCAAGAACACTTGCTCCTTCGTCAACGAGATTATCGACAGACCGCCGGGCCGATGTCGACGAATCAACCTTGATCAGTACCTCGTCGGAGACGTACGCATCCCCTTTTGCCTGGGAAAAGGCGACGATCGTGGAGAAAAGAACGAATACCAAGGTGGTTATCAATGAATTGCTACGCATAAGAAGTTAAGAACGCACCCAGTGAGACAGTGCGTGTGCCTAGAATCAAAAGACACTAGATTATATTTGCTCGTTGAAGGAAATACCAGAAATTTCCGTGAAGTAAGAGGTTAGATGGGGCGGCTAGTGGGAATCGAACCCACGACATCCAGAACCACAATCTGGCGTTCTAACCCCTGAACTATAGCCGCCGCAAACCGGTCTCAAATCTGAGATTTGAAATTTCAGATCATTTCGCCCCCGGCACGACTCGAACGTGCGACCCACAGCTTAGAAGGCTGTTGCTCTATCCGACTGAGCTACGGGAGCGTGCTGAGCAAGCTAAAATCTTAGCCATCGAACCCCGACAAGTCAAACTTTACGCTGTTTCGGTTCGATGCTCATTGATCTTTACCAGCATCTGCTCAAAGACCTCGCTCAGATCCAGATCGCTTGTGTCGATGACAATAGCGTCGGGAGCGATCGTGAGCGGCGAGTCAGCCCGCGAGACGTCCCTTGCGTCGCGCTCGTTTATCTCGTCCAAAGTCTGCTCGAAGGTGCTTGTGCGGCCTTTTGTGCTGTCCTCGGCAAATCGCCGCTGAGCACGAGCTTCGGGCTTCGCCGTCAGAAAAAATTTGTAATCGGCATGCGGGAATACGACGCTGCCGATGTCGCGGCCCTCGAGCACGCAGCCGGTTTTGTCTCGATTACCGATCTCACGCTGGTGATGAACCATGATCCGGCGGACTTCGGATATCGTCGATACGACGGAGGCGGCTTGTGCGACCTCGAGTGTGCGGATGTCGGCGGAGACGTCCTCACCGTTGAGAATGACCTTTAGGTTATCCGGCTCGCCCACCAATTCGATCGACGCATTCTCGGCTATGGTCGCAAGTTTTTCCGAGTTCTGAAGGCTGATGCCCGCTTTCAGAGCCGCGAGCGCCGCGGCTCGATACATTGCCCCCGTATCGAGATAAAGCAGGCCGAGTGTTTTTGCGAGCATTTTGCCCAGAGTGGATTTGCCCGCTCCGCTTGGCCCGTCGATGGCGATGATCATTCGTTCAGAGTAAAAGCTTTAGCTTGTCGGTTTGCTTAACGATTTCTTAATCTTGGAGGGTAGTTTATCAAAAACAAGTTGATATGACGTCCCGATCAATGTTCCAAGCTCGCTCGGCGTTACTGCACCAAGGTCTTCGATCCGCACCCATTTGTAACGGCCGACGTACGCCGCAGGATCGATGCCATCGCGTTCGATGAGCTCTTCGAACTTCTCCGGCGTGCATTTGATCGAGAGGCCGCTTTGTACCGAATCTGCGCCAGTTACGCAGAACATTTTCTCGCCGACGCAGAAGCAGAGATCCGCGCCCCACTTGATATCTTCGGTTGCACCCGGAAGCGACAGACAGAATTTTCGAAGTTGTTCGATATTCATCTTTTGGTTCTAGTTCATCCTTTACGAACTTAGCGAGCTTTGCGTGAGAAGAGTTTCACGCAATGAAGCCATGCCAGCCCTCGTCGAATAGCGACGGCACGAATTTAGCCGTGGGCCTTAGCCCACGGAAGACCTACGCGGCGCTACGCGGCTACGCGGCGCTACGCGGCGCGATCGCATTTTCAACCCACCGTGGCCTGAAGGCCACGGCTAA
>JBDTSA010000271.1:0-4064 GCA_039931335.1 Acidobacteriota bacterium | reverse complement strand
TAAGCATAGCCGTTCCGGGCTTACGAGTCGGGGCATTATCTCCAGGTCGGGTGCGGTCGATGAACACATCGTCGAAAGCTACGCCCTCACCGGCAAGAGTGTCGATCACGAGGTCCTGTGCCGGCCAGAAGGCAGATTCGGGAAACGATTCCGTCCCGAGACCGTCCTGGTTCGTCACCATCACTAAGACAAAATCAGTCTCTTTCGCGATCCGCGCTAAGTTCGTAACTGCTCCGGGTACGAAACTCAGCTTTTCGAGAGCATCGACCTGAAAGTCATGTGGCTCGCGGATTATCGTACCGTCGCGGTCGATGAATAAGACTCTCTTCATAATTGCTTTTTTAACGCTCATATCGATCGAAGCGAATCGAGCAGCCGCCGATTTTCCTCGGTCGTGCCAATGGTGATCCTTAGGCAGCCTTCACACCCTCTAATACTGGTTCGATCGCGCAATACGATCCCGGCGTCCAGTAGGTACCGGTACACATATTTTGCGTCGAGAAACTTTACAAGGAGGAAGTTCGCGTCGGACGGGTGTACGGTTTCAACGATTTGGATATCTTTAAGCTGTGACGCAACGAATTCCCTTTCGCGTACGCAGCGGGCGATCCATTCATCGACCCGAGTCATTTCAGATAACGAATTCAGGACTGCACCTTGCGCAATTCCGCTCACGTTGTACGGCGGCTTTACACGGTTGAGCAATTCGATTATCGCGGGGTCCGCAAAGGCCATCCCCACCCTCAACCCGGCCATGCCCCACGCTTTGGAAAAGGTTTGCAGAACGACGACGTTTTTTAGCCGTCCCATGCCGTCGATCATCGACCGCTGGGACGCGAAATGAATATAAGCCTCGTCGACGGCGACGATCCCGTCGAAACTCTCAGCGATCGCCGTGATCGAATCGAGCGAAAGACAATTACCGGTCGGGTTGTTCGGCGAGCAGACGAAGATGAGCTTTGTCGGTTCGGAAATGGCGGCTAGGATAGCGTCCGTATCCAGCTGAAACTCTTCGGTGAGCGGCACCTCCCTAATGCAGACATCGTTGATCGCCGCCGACACCGAGTACATACCGTAAGTCGGTGGGCAGATGATCGCTTCGTCACGGCCGGGCTGACAGAAGATCCGGAACAACAGATCGATCGCTTCGTCGCTGCCGTTACCGATGAAAACTTGGGACGGCGAAACCTTATTTATCTCCGCCAAGCGGATCTTGAGCTGCGTCTGAAGGGGGTCGGGATATCGGTTCCACCCGTCACCCGCCGGAGACCCGAACGCGTTCTCGTTTGCATCAAGCCAGACTTCCCCGTCACCGCTGAACTCCGAACGGGCGGACGAGTACGGCCGAAGTTCGCGAATGTTATTGCGGACGATCGTGTTCAGATCAAATTCCATCGCCTTTCCCTCCCGGTAACCCGCGCCTGATCGACACCGCACGGCGGTGAGCCTCAAGTCCTTCCGCCTCGGCCATGGTTTCGATCGTCGGGCCGAGCTTTTCTATTCCTTCGCGGGTAAGTCGTTGGAGCGTTATCGTTTTCGTGAAGCTGGCCACCGAAAGACCGCTCGCCCCGCGCGCGGAACCGTTCGTGGGTAGCGTGTGGTTTGTGCCCGACGCATAATCGCCGGCGCTCTCGCAGGAAAAGTTGCCGAGGAATATCGAGCCCGCATTCACAACCATGTCGGCATCCGCTTCCGGATCGCGCGTCGCGATGATCAGATGTTCGGGCCCGTATTCGTTGATGATGTCAATGCCTTCGGCGATAGACCTGACAACGATCGCCTTAGAATTTTCGAGTGCACGCCGCGCCGTATCCGCACGCGGGAGAAGCGGCAACTGCTTTTCTATCTCCGCGAGGACGCGGTCCACCTCGCGCGACGGGGACACAAGCAACACCTGACTATCCGCTCCGTGCTCGGCTTGAGACAGGAGATCGGCCGCGACGAAGCTCGGTACGCATGTCTCATCAACCAGGGCCGCTAGTTCTGACGGCCCGGCCGCCATATCTATCGTGGTGCCGGAACGCATTACCTGGAGCTTCGCTTCGGTCACGTAACGATTGCCCGGACCGAATATCTTGTCGACTCGCGGTACCGTCGCCGTGCCAAACGCCATTGCGGCGATCGCCTGCGCTCCGCCCGTCTTGAAAACCTTTGTCACACCGCAGAGCCGGGCCGCGAAAAGGGTCGCGGGATCGATGGTCCCGTCCCGCCTCGGCGGCGAGCACATCACGACCTCGCGACAAGCGGCGAGACGCGCGGGAATCGCAAGCATCAGAACGGTTGAAAACAAGGGGGCGGATCCAGCCGGAACGTAGAGTCCGACACGCTCGATCGGCACGGTTCGCGACCAACAGACAACACCCGCCGTCGTCTCGATCCTCCGCTCAGGTAATTTTTCGACAGTGTGGAATTTCTCGATGTTTGCCTTTGCGATCAACAGCGCGGATCGCAGCTCGTGCGGCACCCCCGAGCACGCGCCCTCGAATTCGGCCTCGTCCACTGCGAGATTATCGACTCGAATTCCATCGAACCTTTCTCCATACCGTCGTAACGCTTCGTCTCCTTCGCACCGCACCGTCTCGACGATCTCTTCAACAGCAGCGGCGATCTCTCTCTGATCCGATCCTGGACGCGCGAGCAGCGTTGGCCAGGTTTCTCGTTCCGGGTATTCAACGATCTTCATAATATTCACCCGATCATTTGATCGATCGACAAAACAAGAATTCCTTCGGCTCCGGCACGTTTCAGACTGTCGACGACCTCCCAAAAATCGTTCTCGCCGATCACCGAATGTATGGACACCCACCCGTCCTGGGCGAGCGGCAGAACCGTCGGACTTTTCATACCCGGGAGGAGCGCCGCGATCGAGTCCACTTTGTCAGTCGGAGCATTCAGTAGAATGTATTTGTTCTGCGACGCAGACATGGTGCTGCGAATTCGAAAGAGCAGTCGCTCGAGACACGCGGTTCGATCGCGATCGAGATCCTGTCGCGCGATGAGTACGGCTTGCGAACTCATCACGGTCTCGACCTCTCGAAGACCGTTCGAAAAAAGTGTGTTTCCGGAACTGACGATGTCGCAGACGGCCTCCGAAAGACCTATCGACGGTGCGATCTCGGCCGACCCGCTGATCTCATGCACATCTGCTTTGACACCGTGCGTTTTAAAGAAAGAGGAAAGAATATTCGGATAGCTCGTGGCTATCCGCTTACCTTCAAGATCGGTAAGGGAGGCGTAGGTAAAATTCCTCGGAACCGCGATAGAAAGCCGGCAGCGGCCGAAACCGAGCTTCTCGATCGTTTCGACATTTCGCGGCTTTTCCGCAAGAACGTTCTCGCCAACGATGCCGATATCAGCCACTCCGTCGGCGACATATTCGGGGATGTCGTCATCGCGGAGGAAAAAGATCTCGAGTGGAAAATCCTCAGCCTCGGCCCGCAGCTTCTTCAAGCCGTTTGAAAAACCGATCCCGCATTTCCGGAGCATATCGGTCGATGCTTCAGCCAGCCGGCCCTGTTTTTGTAATGCTATTTTTAACTTCATATCGTAAAAAAAGACAAAAAGACGCACTCGAATGTTCATTCAAGTTCGCGCCTTGTGACTAAATAAATTTGCTTAGAAAAGTATCAGGATCACGCGCGAGTTTTAGTGCATGTGATGATGGTGGAGATGGATGTGAAGAGTCTGTACTAACATCTGACTTTTACTGACAAAAACATATTCGCGAGAATTTTACAAATGGATTCAGGTGTCTTTGCGTCTTTTTGTGAAGACCGGTGCTAATAGTCTCAAGCTAGGGTTTCACGTAAAGCCGCTAACACGCAGAGTTTGACCGGCCCAGATCACCGTCACTAAAATTGGCCCGATGCCGCCAACTGATAGCATCGGCGCGCGGCCGTTCGGATCGCCGTTGCGAGGATATCGGCTGGCCGCTTATCTAACCATCCTGAGATTCTGTTTCATTTTCAGGATTGATGCGCGCAAATATCGGTTGCAAAGTTTCCTGCCCCGCCCGACTCAATGCTTCGGTGAACCCGAACGTCAGTGTCGTTTTCCCTTCCTTC
>JBDTSA010000270.1:0-4087 GCA_039931335.1 Acidobacteriota bacterium | reverse complement strand
CGACACCGACTTCAAATCTCGTTTGGTATGTTCGCAAGAGTACCGACGGCAGTTTGTTCGCTACAAGCTTCGGCCTGACAGGATCCGATTACAACGCGCAGAACGATTATGACGGCGACGGCAAAACCGATATTGCCGTGTGGCGTAATGATAACGGAACTTTCTACGTACAGCGCAGCACCAATCTGTTCAATACTCTGGTCTACCAGTGGGGATCGCCGAACGACTTCCCGGTTGCCAGCTACGATACGCACTAAGCCGCAAACGGTGTTAGATTTAAAGGGTGAGGGTTGCTAAGCTCTCGCCCTTTTCCTTTGTCGCCATGTCTAAGCTAACGGAAACAGTTCGAAACCAGTTTGGAAATCGACGTGTAGTCGTCCTTGGAGACCTCGTCGCCGATCAATTCCTGAACGGCACGATCTCACGCGTTTCGCGCGAAGCTCCGGTCTTCATCCTTAATCATGACAGTACTGAAACGCGTGCAGGCGGTGCGGCGAACGCGGCCGTAAACATCGCATCGCTCGGCGGGAATCCTATCCTGGTTGGCCTGACAGGAAATGACATCAACGGGTCACTCCTTAGGGACACCCTCGCCGCTTCAAACGTCGACTGTAAGTACGTTATTTCGGATGACCGGCTTCAGACTACGACGAAGGTCCGGGTCCTCGGTGGACAGGAGCACGCCCCGCGACAACAGGTGATCCGCATCGATTACGCGCACCGCGACGCGATCGCCGACGACCTGTGTGAGCGTTTAAAACACAACATTGCCCTCGCATGTGAAGATGCTGACGCCGTGATCGTGTCCGACTACAATTACGGGGCGGCGGATCCGCCGATCGCGGACATCGCCATACAGTGCGCGAGTGAGCGTGGAATTCCGCTTATCGTCGATTCACGCTTCAGGCTGCAGAAATTTCCGGGAGCGGTCGCAGCTACGCCGAATCAGGAAGAAGCCGAGCAAATTCTCGGAAAGGACTTTGACGCGGAAAGCTGTGCCGCGCTGCGTGAGCAACTGGGTTATCAGGCGCTGCTCGTCACCTCCGGGAGCAAGGGCATGACGTTGTTCGAAGAAGGCGAGCCGCCGCGACAACTTGAAGCCGTCGGGTCAAAGGAACCGGTCGATGTTACCGGTGCGGGCGACACGGTAATCGGTGCGTTCACACTCGGACTGGCGTCCGGGCTATCGTTTTTTGACGCGGCTTCGGTGGCGAACCATGCGGGCGGCATCGTCGTCATGAAGCGCGGAACTGCTGCCGTGACGACTGCCGAATTACTTGCGTCACTCGAATCACAGCCCGAAGATCTTACGCTCGCAACACGAAGTTGATGAAACAGTCTGCTGCCCCGGTCTTGTCTCGAACCGATCTCATCTCGCTCGTCCGGGCCGAACGGGCTGCCGGGTCGGAAATAATTCTCGCGAACGGATGTTTTGATCTGATCCATGCAGGGCACGTCCGCTACCTTTCTGGTGCAAAGGAGCTTGGCGGCGTCCTCATCGTCGGCATCAACTCCGACCGGCAGGTTCGCGACCTCAAGGGAAATGGCCGCCCGTATATTTCCGAGTCGGAACGAGCGGAGATCATATCGTCGATGCGATGCGTCGACGCCGTGACGATCTTCGACGAGCCGACAGTCGATGATCTGATCGAAGCGATCCGACCAGACATTCATGCTAAGGGAACGGACTACACGACCGAGACCGTTCCCGAACGGGAACGCGTACTAAGTTACGGCGGCCGCATCGCGATTGTCGGCGATCCGAAAGATCATTCGTCAACAGACTTGATAAAAACGATTTGCGACGAGAAATAGGGAGTGTGGAGATCTCGCAACAAAACCGAGCTGATGATCGAGGTCTGGGAAAAGCTCGACTGTGAGAGCGTCGGCGCCGATGAGATCGAGGCGATAGAAACTGCCGTCGAAAGCGTTTTTGGAAAACCGGCGGTTGAGTCGCCGATGAGAATCGCACGTCTCCTTGCCGATGAAGGAGCCGAGCTTCGACACAGCGAGATCATGGAGCTCTACCTAAAGCGAGCGTCGGACCGGCCCTACGATGCCGTCTTTGTGAACTTGTTTGATCTTCACGATCTGCGGGCCGCGCACGGATCGATCCGGCAGGTGGAGAACCTCCGGCGAAAGTTCGAGGCAGACAGCGATCGCGAGGGACTGAGGTTGTTGCGCCAAAACGTTATCACCGAAAAAGAGACGCAAATTGCTGTCGCAAAGAAAGCGAAGGTCGACGAGCTCGACCGGCTCGAAGCAAGCGAGATAGCCAAGTGGTTGACGATCTGGCTGCAGTCCCCGGAACTTTTTGAGAACTGGGTAAAACTGCGCCGTGCTTCCGCGGATTTCGTCTCGAAGTTCGGTACGATTTGAACAGCGATGAAACGCTTCTACGCACATCCCGAACAGTTCGACGAGAAAGCCGTAACTCTGGCGATCGAAGAAACGCGCCACCTGCGCGACGTGCTTAGAATGAAGCTGGGCGATCAAGCGCAAGTATTCGACGGTGACGGACGCGAGTTCTTGGTCGAGGTCGCCAACATCGGTAAGAAAATGACATTGTTGCGGGTTGTTAAAGAGATCGAACCGCCGGCTCCGGAATCGAATCTGGATCTCACACTCGCGGCGAGCGTATACAAGAACGACAAGTTCGATCTCGTCATCCAAAAGGCTGTCGAGCTCGGTGTCGCCCGCGTTTCGCCGATCGTCACCTTTCGAAGCGAAACCAAACGTCAAGCCACAGCGAAACGGACCGAACGATGGCGAAAGATCGCACTCGAAGCGACCAAGCAATGCGAACGAGCAAAGATAATGACCGTCGACGAGCCGGTCGAATTCGATGCGTTCGTCGCGGACGTCGATGCCGATCCTGGATCGCTCCTAATGTTTTCGGAGAAGGACGGCAGGGGACTTCCTGAACAACTTACCGGAAAAAAGATAACCGCCCTTGTTGGACCAAAGGGCGGTTGGGAAGATTCAGAGATTCGAATCGCGGAAGAACGCGGGTTTATTCCGATCAAGCTCGGGCAGCGGATCATGCGAGCCGAGACGGCAGCGACCACGTTCGCGGCGCTTCTTCAAAACCGGTTCGGAGATCTTAACTAGATCTCGTTCTTGATCGGCTTCGGACGATAGTACGCATCGCCGCGCTGCGTAAGATTTGCCTTACCGGCCAGGCTTTGAATGACCGAATCGAGCAGCTCCTTATTATCCAGCTTAAAATTCACCAGGCCGCGCGCCTCGACATCCGGATCGTCGAAGTGCACGACGAGAAAGCGCCGCTTTTCTTTTATCAGTCCGCCGAGGAACGCCCCCGGGAGAGGAATGTTGCGGACTACCTGCCCCGTAGTCGACGTCACCGATTTTGACTGCGGGTAGATGACCTGGACCGACTTGTACGGAATACTGAATTTCTCCTTCTGATCCTTACCAAAGAAGATCAAACGCTGGTTGTCATCGTCAAACTTCAGCATCCCAACTTCTTTCGAGTTATACCCGAACATCCCGCCCTCATATTTCGCTTCGAAAGAAGCCGGGGCCGGCTTACCAGGCGCTGCCGCCGTCGCGGTCTTTGACGACGCTGCGACCGGTCGGGGCTGGCCAAATGCCGCACTTGCGCACAAAAACAATGCAATTATCGGAAAATATATTCGCTTCATGGAAGTTCCTTTCTTAAAAACAATCTGCGAGGAGAAACTAGTTTCCTAAACGACCTAATAGACGCTTTTCGTGTGAGTTTGGTTGTCACTTAGCGGCAAAAAACTTGCCGTCTTCGATATGCTCGGCTAGCCGCGCACGGGCGATCTCCACGTATTCCTCCGAAATCTCAGATCCGATCCATCGTCGCTTTAGAAGATGGGCCACTTTTGCGGTTGTTCCGCTACCCATAAAACAGTCGTAAACCAGCTCCCCTTCGTTCGTCCAGGTCGAGATCTGGTCCTCGGCCAATTGCTCGGGAAAGATCGCCGGATGCTCGAACGCGATCTTATCCCTCGACGACGACGTCCCGACATTGTACGCGAAAATGTTATTCACCTTGCGCTCTTTCGGGGCGACGTGATCATGTGCGAGATCGTTGCGT
>JBDTSA010000269.1:0-4091 GCA_039931335.1 Acidobacteriota bacterium | reverse complement strand
TAAAACGATTTAGTAAAACGATTTACCTGTATCGGAAACGAGCGCCATTTCACTTTCCCATCGTCTTTAAGACGCGGGCTCGGCACAACGATCACGTCCGGCTTCTAACAACACTCTCGGGAGGAATCTTATGCGGCAAATTATCTTCAGGCTGACCAACCTGCTTGGCTGTGTGGCGCTCATCGTCCTTTTCTCAATTATCGGGAATGCACAGTTTCGTGCCGGCGTACAGGGCGTCGTGACCGACAACGTAGGCGGTATTGTGCCCGGTGTCACTGTGACTCTTACAAACACAGAGACAAACCAGTCGCAAACGACCACCACCAGCGACGAAGGATACTACCGATTTTCGAACCTTCCCCCCGGAATTTACACGATCACTGCCGAAAAGGCTGATTTCAAGAAAGTCGTGAACGAGAATGTCAAAGTCGACGCCGAAACTATAAGAGGCGTTGACTTGGTCCTCGAAGCGGGCGTGATCAGTGAAACGGTAACTATTCAGGCGGAAAACACCGGGATAGAAACTGAAGACGCGAACATACGCAAGGTCATCACGAACGACGAAATATTAAACCTGCCGCAGGTCGGCCGCGATCCTTACGAACTTGCTCGACTTACGCCCGGTGTCTTTGGCGCCGGTGCCCGTTCAGCCGATGGAGGCTCCGCTGCTTTGCCCAATACTACCGGTCCGGGCGGCTCGAACGTGGGGATTTTCGGGACCGAGAATCAGGTTCCGATCGTTGCCAACGGCCAGCGGCTCTCGTCGAATAATTTCCAGGTTGACGGAACGAGTGTTAACAGTCAGACGTGGGGCGGCGCGGCAGTGATCACGCCAAGCCAGGAAGCTGTAAAGGAAGTACAAGTAACCTCCAGCACCTATAACGCGGAAGATGGGCGCAATAGCGGAGCGTCCGTGCGAGTCGTTACTCAGAACGGTACCAACGATTATCACGGAAGCCTTTTCTTCAAATACAACGATCCCGGGTGGAACGCCTATAACCGGTACTTCGGCGTTCTGGGAAATGATCCCTTCGCTCCGCGTCGCGTGAACAACCGCAATAAAACTTTCGGCGGCAGTTTCGGTGGCCCCTTGCCGTTTCTGAATTTCGGCGAAGGCGTGCCGCCATTTATCTCCGGTAAGGACAAATTGTTTTTCTTCTTTTCTTACGAAGGAGCCCGTACGAACTCGAGCACTCCTTATGAAGCATGGATAGAGACCCCCCAGTACAGACAACTCGTTCGGAGTCTTCGTCCCGGCGGTGTCACTGCCCGGGTCTTTGGTTCGCCAGGGATCGAACCGCGAATTCTTGCGCTATTGCCCAGGACATGTGCATTTTCAAATATACCTGGTGCTTTCTGTCAGGCAGCCGGGAGCGGCTTGGATATCGGTTCACCCGTTCTTGGGCTAAACCAGTACGTACCGCTTAATGATCCGTTTTACACCGGCGGTGGCTTGGATGGAATCCCTGATATTCAGTACGCACTGCTGGATAACGTTAATCAGTTCCAGGGCGACCAATACTTCGGGCGAGTTGATTTTAACGCGACGTCGAGTGACGTGCTGACATTCTCGATGTTCTATACGCCGGCGACAAGCTTTACCAGCGACAACGCCGGCCGCAGCAGGCCAATGTCGGATATTCGATCGGAGAGGTTAAATTGGTCCACGGCTTTCGTTTACAACAGGATATTTACTCCCTCGCTCCTAAACCAATTCCGCGTCAACTTTACGAAGTGGGGATTTGATGAGGGTGCTTCGAATCCGAATACCGATTTTGGCATTCCCCGGATTGAGGTCGAGGGCCTTCCGTTCGATCGAATTCGCTTTGGCGCGAATCGGTCCGAGAACACGCCCGGAAACTTGAGCGAATTGCAGATGGACATCAGGGACATCGCGACCGTCACCCGTGGAAACCACAGTTTGAAAATCGGCGCTGAATTCCGGCGCGACAAGAATGACAACAGTATTCAAGGTGGAGCGAGGCCGTTATATTCGTTCGTCCGACTATGGAACCTGGCGAACGACACTCCGATCTTTGAATCGATAAATGCGAGTCCCGTGACCGGAGCTCCGGCCGAGGGCTCGTTCCAGTATCGCAGCAACAACTACGCGCTATTCGCCCAGGACGACTGGAAGTTTCGGCCCAATTTGACACTCAATCTCGGCCTGCGATGGGAGTATTTCGGCCCGCTGAAAGATAAGTCGGGAAACCTGAACAACCTGATTCTCGGATCGAACGGATTGCAGAATGCAACGGTCCAGCCTGTCGATCAGCTGCACGACTCGGATTGGAATAACTTCGGTCCGCAAGTCGGTTTTGCGTACAGCCCGAACCTCGGCGACAAGATCCCCTTCTGGCCGAAAAAAGAATTCGTGCTGCGAGGCGGTTTAGGAATCGGTTATAACCGCTTGCCGAACACGGTCTTTCTAAATGCCCGCGGTAATCCTCCGAATCTCGCAAGATATAACATCTGCTGTGGAACGGCGGCGGGTGAATTCGGCAGTCCGTATGCCGGTGGCCAGATCTTGTACGCAACGGGAACGGGCTTACTTGGCTATCCAGCGAATCCGGTCCTGGGCGGCGGTATCAATCCGGCAACGGGTCTTCCGTTGGTCGGTAAGGTTGAGTTCTACGGTTCGCCCCAGAAACAGGACAATGGCGAAGTCTATCGGTTCTCATTGGAAGGCCAGCAGGAACTTCCGTTCAAATTGCTGGCGACACTCGGCTATCAGGGCAGCACGAGCCGGCATTTGGTCCGCATCATTCGATTGGAGAACGTGCTTCCGGTTGGTAACGATCATTTGTTTGCTACTTACTTCCCGACTCCTGACGTCAACTCAAATTATCACGCTATGAACGCGCGGTTGCAGCGGCGTTTCGCGAACGGATTTCAGTTCGACGCGATCTATCGGTGGAGCAAGAGTCTCGATCAACTTTCTTACGAAGGTCCGGGTGGTGTCACGAACCAAACTTATCCGCTCAACAATGACACGGAGTGGGGGCCGTCTGATTTCGATGTGCGGCACAATTTCACCGTCTCGGGTATCTGGGATCTGCCGTTCTTCAGGAAGCAGAATAATCTTGCCGGAAAACTTCTTGGCGGCTGGCAGGTAAGCGGAATATGGACAATGCACACAGGATTCCCGTGGACGCCGAAGGTCGATGTGCAGTTGCGCACTGCGGCCGGAGAGTTTTACGGTCCTGTGCGGCCGATAGCTTATATCGGTCCGGCACCAGACGGCAATTCGAATGCGAACTTCCTGCGACCGGGCGGCCTCTTCCCAAATGCGGGGCCTGCCGTTCAAATACCAGGAACATGTCTATATCGCAATAACTACTTCATCTTAAGTGTCTTACCGGTGCGTAACACTCCGGCTACTTGCCAATCGGGCGCGTATCCGGGAGACCCGTCTAACGTTTTGAACTTTCCCGGTATCGGCCGGAACGTATTTCGCGGGCCGAAATATTCGTCGGCCGATATGACTCTGTCAAAGCGCTTTGGAATTCCCGGGCTTGGTGAAAATTCCGGTCTCGACATTCGATTCAACTTCTTTAACGTTTTCAACAATCTGAACCTAACTGGCTTCGGCTTTTTCGATAACGGGACCTTTGTAGCTCGCGGCGACCGCTTTAATCCGGTGAGCAACCAGCAATTCGGTGAACCGAGCGGAGCCCTTGCCGGCAGAACAGTCGAGTTTCAAGCAAGGTTTAGTTTCTGATCGAACGAACATTGATTTGACTAGCCGCGGACGCAATAGAGATGCGTCCGCGGCTTGAATCATCCCCCGAACGATTCGTCGATCGGAGCGGCCGTATTCATCTCTCATCCAACATATGCAGAAAACCGCGAGAACAATTTGGTTCACCCTCGTCGTCTTACTGCTCTCCTCTGTGGTGCTCGCTCAGCGCAGCGTGCCGGCCGTCGAGCGTCGAATAAATCAATTAGTCGCGAAGATGACGCTAGCCGAAAAACTCGGACAGCTCCAGCAACTCGACGGCGACTCTAGTGGATTTGCACGGCCTGAACATTTCGATCTCGCACGAAAAGGACTGCTCGGCTCGACACTGAATGTTCGCGGCGTGAAATTT
>JBDTSA010000268.1:0-4106 GCA_039931335.1 Acidobacteriota bacterium | reverse complement strand
ATCCAAGTTCCTTTTGAAAAAGATCGACCAGAAACTCGCCGCGTTTTTTGTACACGACGCGGGAATTCTCTTTCGCCGCTTCGGCCTCATTCGTCCATCCGAGCAGTGAAGCCTTTTGCGTGATCGTCGATGTACAGACCGTGGTAAATCCGTGGAGTACCTGAATGGCGTTGATGATCTTCGGATCCATACAAGCGGCCCAGCCGAGACGCCATCCGGTCATCGACAAACTTTTCGAAAGGCCACTCACAATGATCGTCTTGTCGTAGAACTCGCTCGCCGAATGCGGCTTCGAGCCAAAATAGAGATCGCTGTAAATCTCGTCAGAAATGAGCCAGATTCCTGTGCCTTCGAGGGCCGCCGCGATCTGCTTCAAATCTTCTTCCGTTAGAATCTTGCCCGTCGGATTCGAAGGAGAGATGACAACCGCGAGGCTGGTCTTTTCCGAGATCCGTGATTTGAAATCTGAAATATCAAATTTGAAATCATCATCCGCGGGCATTCGATAGTAAACCGGCGTTCCCTGCGCGATCCGCGTGCACGCGTCGTAGGCGGGGAAACTCGGATTGGGAAGCAACACCTCGTCGCCCGCATCGACGGTGCAAAGAAATGCATCGGTCATCGCTTCCTGCGAGCCGCATGTCACGACGACACCGGTCCGCGGCAGATTAAGATGCGGGTACTGCTCGGCGATCTTATCCCGAAGGGCAGGAATGCCGGGATGAGACGTGTATCCGTTCTGCTCATCACGAGCGATCCGAGCCGCTTCGTCGCGCATGAATTGCGGTGTCGGCAGATCGGGCTCGCCGAGGCCAAAGTTGATGCTATCCGGCAGTGCCCGCTCAAAAAACTGGCGGATCAATGTCGGTTGAAGTCCGCGCATCCTTGCCGGTAGCTCAAAGCCCCTTCTTTTAAAAGATTCCTTAGATGCGCTCATTCTTCATCGTCTCGAGCGACGGCCGCATCGTGCCGCGCCGATTCCGCGATGTCGTCTTCAAGATCTTCGCGGACATCGCCGACCTCGACATTGTATTCGCCTTCAGCCTGCGTTATTGGATCGCCGGTCAACACGCCGCCGATTGTCTCGATCTCACCGATGATCTTTTGACCGAGGCCCGAGATCTTGTCAGCCAGGCCGTGTTTCTCGGTGTCTTCGTTTTCTTTTTCGTTCATGATTGGGTTCCCTACCCTATTCTAGGCGATTTTCACGATATTGTCAGAAAGGCGGCAAAGCCGGCAGGACGGCACGGATGGCTGCCCGCGAAATACGCTAAATGACGCGAAATAGATTCTCCGTTCGCGTCTTTTCGCGTATTTCCTCGGGCCTATTTATTGCTACATCCGCGCCCAGCCGCGTTTGCTTTTACTAAACTGCTCGGTTGTCGCCAAGCGGAATCCGGCCTCCGGCAAACGGCACTGAAAACGTTTGACGGTCAGAATCCCGAGTTCCACCTCCAGTAAATTAAACGAGTTCTCCTCGCCCCGCTCCCGCAGCGACGCCGCGGTTCCGGCTTGGATTATTAGTGCCGAGTACCCATTCTCTAGCCGATACCTTCGTGCGGAGTGCGTTATGTGGCTCACATGCAAGTGCCCAGCGAGGAATACATCGGCACCGCACTCGGCCAATTTCGGCATTACCTTTTTCGCACGGCCGACAATATCGTCCTCATCAAATCCCTCGGGCAAATCAAAGGGATGGTGTGTGACGATGATCTTTACCTTTTCTTCGTCGACCGCGCATAGTCTCTGTTGCAGCTCCTCAACCTGCTCTTCGCTCACTCGCCCGCCCTTGATCGTCATCGAACGAGCGGTGTTGATGCCGAACACGGCAAGTTCGTCGTCGAGAAATCCGGGTGTCAGATCGCTCGTGATGAACTTCTTGAACTTCGTCAGAGGGTTGATGAATCGATCGAAGACGTTATAGAGCGGGACATCGTGATTACCGGGAACGATGAGTTGCGGTTTCGGAAGACGGTCGAGAAAAGCTCGTGCTTCCGCAAACTGTTTCGTCCGCGCACGCTGGGTCAGGTCGCCGGAAACTACGACCAGATCCGGGCTAATCTCGACAATTTTTTCGACGAGTCGTTCAACAACACGCGGTTCGGCATCGCCAAAATGAATGTCTGAGATGTGGACGATCGTTCTCATTTGTAAATAATCCCGTCTAAACGCGAGACTCCGAATTAACGGACGGTACGATCACCTTCAGCGCCTTCGGCAACGTTCGGTAATTGAGAGGACTGGTCATCGTCATCACTTCGCCGTCGACTGCAACGTGCAGCTTCTTTTTTCGAGTCTGGATCGTGACCGCGGTCGTGCTCACCTCTTCAAAATCTTCCCACTGCCGCAGCCCACCGAACAGACTGTGGAAGAGCAATAACGTGACGCCCCATCTCCCGCCGCGACGCAGGAAGTAAACACTCAGCTCGCCGTCGTCGAGCGAAACTCTCCGGCCGATATTGTAGAGATCCATGTCATATTCGTTATTCCCGACGAAAACGAATGGGGTCTTTCGCAGAAAAGACCTTCCGTCGATCTCGATGCGAACCTTCAGAAAAGGCGAAAGCCGAAACATCTGCAAAGCCGCCCAAAATGCTGCGCTCCATTTTCCGTGGCCCAGTCTTTGATGCTCTTCGCGACGAAGTACGATCCGTGGATATAGTCCGATGCTCGAGTTATTGATGAAAGTCCGGCCGTTGACCTCGCCGAGATCGATAACCTTCATTTCTCCTGCGGCGATCGTACCGACCGCTTCGGAGAGATCCTGTGGGATGCCGAGATCTTTGGAGAAATTGTTTAGAGTGCCGAGTGGCAACACGCCGAGTGTCTTGCCTGCCTTCGCCACCTCGATCGCCACTGTGCTAATTGTTCCGTCGCCGCCACCCGCGACAACGATGTCAGATCTCTGGACGGCGCGTTCTGCAAGCGATGAGACTTCGGATCCACGCTTCGTAAGATGAATTATCGCCCGTACGCCGATCTCGAGGAACAGCTCGCGCAAACGTTGCCGAGTTTCTTCCGGCTTCACGCTTCCGGAGCCGGCGTTGATAATCACCTCGACTGGCTGAGCCATACGGGCATTATCTCAGATAATCTTCGAGCTTTGTCGAAGCGTCGGTTTTTTCGTCGCGGTATTTGACGATTATCGGGCAGTAGATCGAGAGTCCGTTCTCTTTTCCGAAGTCGTTTGTTACGGCGCGTGAGCCCTGGACGACAACTGCACCGGCGGGAATTTCGAGTGAGCGTTCGCCGTCCGATTTAATGACGCGGTTGTTCGGGAGGTCGAAGACGGGAGTCGATCGGGTCAGGATCACGCCACTCGCCAGCACCGCCCGCTCGCGAACGATCGTGCCTTCGTAGACACCAGTATTTCCGCCGACGAGGACATCGTCCTCTATGATCACAGGCGTTGCATTCACAGGTTCGAGGACACCACCGATCTGCGCTGCGGCGGATAGATGAACACGCTTTCCGATCTGAGCACACGAACCGACAAGCGCGTGCGAATCGACCATCGTCCCCTCATCGACATAAGCACCGACATTCACATACGCCGGCGGAACCACGACGACACCCGGAGCGACGTACGAACCATCGCGGATCGTAGAGCCGCCGATGACGATCCGAACATTGTCATCCAATGACATCGGTCGCAGCGGAAACGTGTCTTTGTCGAAGAACTGAAACGTCTCGGTAGGTTTCGACATCTCGACCATTTTGCCCATCCGAAAGCCAAGCAATATACCCTGCTTTACCCAAGTGTTCGCGTGCCAGGTCCCATCCGGATGTCTGACTGCGGAGCGAATCTCGCCACTACGCAGGGCGAGACGAAACTCCTCGAACCATTCGCGATCTGTCGCATCGAACTCACGGCCCGAGGCGCCGAACAACTCTTCAATTTTCGTTTGTAGACTCACGTGTTTTGATTTCCTTGGCCGTGCGCGGCGATCATTCGTCCGTGCCAGTTTCTGGTTCTCGAGGTTGATTTCATAAAGTGGGTGTTTGGTCTTGGACTTCGGGCGTCGGACCTCGACCAAGTGTAGGACCGAAGGCCAAAGACCAAAATCCAAAGTCCGAAGATCTCATTTCGACAACCTGATTTCCTT
>JBDTSA010000267.1:0-4126 GCA_039931335.1 Acidobacteriota bacterium | reverse complement strand
CAATGTGTATGTTCCGCCTTCGATCGTTATCGAGCTGAATGTCGTGAAAAAACCAAAATTATTGTTCGCGGCGAACTGTGCGGCAGAGACGGGAAACACGAGATCGTCATTTGCAACCGGGGCCACGTCCCCGGTCCAGTTGGCGGCGGTTTGCCAGTTGGTATCGGCCCCGCCGCCGTCCCATGTGCGAACGGTGGCAAAGGCGCTTGATGAACAGATCGTGAGGATTACGGCGACAAGAAGAGTTTTCATGATCGTTAGCTGAGGAGCTTTTTTTGAAGAATGTATCACAGGAGCTTACCGGCGCCAATATATCTCTGCCCGGAGTAGAGATGCCGCTCTTTCGGTGCGTTTCCACTCATTCCTTGCCTAGTTCCAAAGCGTCCGCGGAGCACGCGGACAAACATTTTCGCGTTTTCCGGGTAACTTGGGAGGCGACCAACTCGACCCTCGCTTTTCCTTGCCAAAAGTCGTGTGCTAACCTTTAGAACTTAACTACCGCAATCAAATTATGTCGTGGTTTCGACGAGACAAACCGAAGATCGAAGATCAGGATCTTGACGAAGAACGTAAGGTCAAAACCGAAGGCATCTTTGTAAAATGCCCGGAGTGCGACAACTCCCTTTACAAACGCGAGCTGATCGAATCGTTTCAGGTATGTCCTCATTGCAATTACCATTTTCGGTTCGCGGCGCGCGAGCGGCTTGACTCTCTCTTTGACGAAGGGAAGTACGAACAGCTCGACGAAGATATCACGTCGGGTGATCCACTCGAGTTTTTCGACACCAAGCCTTATAAAGATCGACTCGTGCAAGCCCGAGAAAGCTCGGGTCTGCCGGAAGCGATCGTCTCCGGCGCAGGCAAGGTCGGTGGCCATTTCGTTTATGCGGGGGCGATGGACATGTCGTTTATCGGCGGGTCGATGGGATCTGCAGTCGGTGAAAAGATCACGCTTCTGATCGAGCGTGCGATCGAAAACCATGGCGCGGTGATAATCTTTTCAGCTTCGGGCGGTGCGCGTATGCAGGAAGGAACGCTGAGCCTCATGCAGATGGCTAAAATCTCGGCTGCGCTTTCGGTGCTGCACCAAGCACGGTTGCCGTTCATTTCGGTACTAACCGATCCGACAACAGGCGGTGTCACTGCCAGCTTTGCGATGCTCGGTGACGTGATCATGGCCGAGCCGAAGGCCCTCATCGGTTTCGCCGGGCCGCGTGTGATCGAACAGACCATCCGTCAGAAATTGCCGAAAGGATTTCAACGGAGCGAATTCCTTCTCGAACACGGGATGGTCGACATGGTCGTTGACCGCCGCGAATTGCGCGACGCGATCATCAGGTCGCTGGATTTTATGATGAATGCCACTGTACACGCCCTCGCGTGAGCGAAATGCGGTTTGCTCATCAGGCCAAGGTTCAACAAAATCGAATTTAAATAACAAGAGCTTATCGCCCTCGCTTCCGTTCAGGCTATTGCACCGGTGACTATATGCTAAAAGAAATTCTTATCGAACTCTGCGAACGCGACCTCAATAAACTCAAGACCGAGATCGAGCAGTTTGAGAACGAGGCCGATCTCTGGAAAACGAGCGGTGCCGTCACCAACTCGGCCGGCAACCTCTGCCAGCATCTGACGGGAAACCTCCAACACTTCTTTGGAGCCGTGCTCGGCGGCACAGGTTATGTTCGCAATCGCGATGCCGAGTTCGCGGCGAAGGGCACGACTCGGGTGGATCTGCTTGCTGATATCGATGCCGCGATGGATTCCGTCAAGATCACACTCGCAAAACTAAGTGACGAGGACTTCGCCAAAACATACCCGGTCGAAGTTTTCGGTAAACCGATGACGACCGGCTCGTTTCTCACACATCTGACGACCCACCTCAACTATCATCTCGGTCAGATCAACTACCATCGCAGGTTGCTCACCTAGAACTTGTAGACGATCGCATTGCAATGCATGCCTGCGCCGACAGATGCCATGACAACGACATTGCCTTCGCGAATCGCATAACCCTCTAATTTTCGCTTTCGGATCAGATCGAGCATCGTCGGGATCGTTGCGACCGATGTGTTGCCAAGGAAATCTATCGTCGTCGGGATCTTGTTTCCCAGCGTCTCCGGTCCAACTTCGCAGAGCTCCGCAAGATTCGCGGCGATCGCTTCGAGCATCTTCGCGTTCGCCTGGTGGAAAAGGAAAAGATCAACCTCACCGATTTTCAATCCCGATTTGTCGAGTGCGCTCACAATTACTTTCGGCACCCACTCAGTCGCGTACTTGTAAACCGCGCGGCCGTTCATGTGGAAGTAGCAGCTGCCTTGGACGCCGGGTTTGTTCGACGGCCCGAGATAGATGATCCGGTTGTCATCCATTGCGTGCGAGAACGTTGAGTGGGACACGACGCCGCTGTCACCGATGTCCGACCGGGAAATGACACACGCGCCGCAACCGTCGGCGAGGATCATCGAATCGGGATCATGCGGATCGAGCAGGCGCGATGCGACCTCGAGACCCGTCACTAGAACGTGCTCCGCACCGTCACACTGTATCGCGTGATGAGCTTGAATGATCGATTGAAGCCAGCCTGGACATCCGAATAGGACGTCGTATGCAAAGCAGTTGTGATTCGTGGAGTGAAGCTCGTGTTTGAGCGCTGCGGCGAGGTTCGGCACGGTGTGGAACGAACCGGTGTCGGGGATCATGTTGCCGGCGTTGTGAGCGACGATGATGCCGGATAGATCGTTGATATCCAGCCCCGCATCCTCGACGGCGAGACGCGACGCATCCGTCATCAACTGGATCGAATCCTGCTTGAACGGAATGTACCGGCGCTCGCGGATCCCGGTGATCGATTCAAGTTTTGCGACGATCTCGGCTCCGCTTTTTTCCAATCGAACTCCGCTGCGGTCGTAAAACTCGCTTGATTCGAAGTGTGAATTCGGAATCAGCAGTTCGGGGATCACACTCCCGGTACCAGTGATCATTGATCTCGTCGACGTCATTTCGTGCTTTCAAACTTTAACCCCAATAGCCGGAAAATCAAATAACGGCTTGCTAACCCCGCCGCGTTTCTTGAAGAATACGATCAGTGAATTTTGAAGAAACAGAGGCTTACCTTTTGTCGCTCGGCAACGAAGTATCCTCGATGAAGCTCGGGTTGGAGAATATTCGAAGGCTGCTCGCCGCGCTCGGAGATCCGCAGGAAAAATATTTGAAGGTCCAGGTTGCGGGCACGAACGGCAAGGGTTCGGTCTGCGCGTTTTTGAATTCGATATGTCTCCAAGCAGGGATCAAAACAGGCATGTTTACGTCACCGCATCTCATTTCGATCACGGAGCGTGTGCAGATCAACGGCGACGATATCAGTGCAGAAGCATTTGCATCGCTTGCGACAAAGGTCCGCGAAGTGGCCAAATCTTTGTTTGCTTCCGGTGCGATCGAGAATGTTCCGACGTATTTCGAGCAAGTGACGGCGATCGCATTACTCGCATTCGCCGAAGCAAAGGTCGAGCTCGCAATTCTCGAAACAGGTCTCGGCGGACGACTCGACGCAACGACCGCCGCGAACGCCGAGATCGCCGCGATCACGCGGATCGATCTCGATCATCAGCAGTATCTCGGCGAGACGATCGAAGAGATCGCTGCGGAGAAAGCGGCGATCATACATGACGAGTTCCAGGGGGTTGTCATTGGGCAGCAGCAGCCGAAAGCTTTACGAGTCATTCTCGAGCGTTGCCGACAGCTTGGCATCAGGGACCTGGAGTGGGAGCCGCACTTACGATGGACTATTGATTCGCTGGGTTCGGGGCAGGTTAAGGTCGCGACACACCGTGCGGTTTTCCCCGCTATGGAGCTCGGTCTGAGGGGGGAGCACCAGAGAGAGAATGCCGAGACCGCGATCAACGTGATTCGAACTTTGCGCTACGACGATGGCTTTGCGATCGATGACGAAGCCGTCGTCAAAGGGCTTGTGAGCGCCCGCCATCCCGGTCGCCTCGAATGGATCGGACGTTACCTTCTCGACGGTGCCCACAACATCGGCGGAGCTCGTGCATTGAGAAACTATCTCGATGAGTTTGTTGACCGGCCGATTACGATGATCTTCGGCGCGATGCGCGATAAGCAA
>JBDTSA010000266.1:0-4132 GCA_039931335.1 Acidobacteriota bacterium | reverse complement strand
GTGCAGCCTTCCTGGATCGCGGTCGTATATAAAATGCCGCGACGAAGACGGGAGCACAGCGAGCAGAAGGTCTTGCCTTCGGGAATGTGCTCCTTAACGATCGTGTAAGTATCTTCCTCGACGATTCGAAACGGGACACCGAGTTCCGTCAGATAGTTTGGCAGAACTTCCGCGGGAAACCCGGGCTGCTTTTGATCGAGATTTACAGCAAGGATTTCGAATTTGACCGGCGCTCGTCGCTGCACGTCGAGCAGCAGATCGAGCATCGTGTAGCTGTCCTTACCGCCCGAAAGGCAGACCATTACCTTGTCGCCATCGTCGATCATCCCAAAGTCACCGATGGCTTTACCCATCTTTTTGAGCAGCTTGGTTTTGGTCCTGGTCTCTACAAACAAGTTTCCTGCCTACCTCCGAAACGTCAAATTTTCGCACGTGAACTCCATTTTAACAACCAAAAGAAAATGCTTTACATGCCCGCACCAACGTTCTATGATGTTTTTGCAGGCATTCTTCCGATTTTTACCACTTTCAAAACGAGTGATATCGCGATTGATCTTCAGGCCCTCACCTGTATAGAGATGCCTTCTCAACGAATCAAAAAAGCAGAGGAGTTCATTGTCATATGATTAGAATGGGAAGAAGTTCCAGATCGGAACCCGAGACAAACGACTACCAAAACAATATGTCGAATCCGACGCCGGCCAGTCAATACGGGAGCGAGAGCCAACAGGCGACGCCGCGTGTCGTGACCGACAGCGAATCGATCGCACGTGATATTAAAGAAGGACGTTTGAGCGGATTTGTCGGACACGGCACCGTTCTGACAGGCGAAACAAATTTTCAGATGATGCTCCGCGTGGATGGGCATCTGACGGGTGTGGTAACGTCCGATGGTGGGACCCTTATCGTCGGTACGAATGGCCAGGTCGATGCGAATGTCTCGGTCGGCGTCGCGACGATAAACGGCATCGTCAATGGTGACGTGATCGCAAGCGAGAAGATCCAGCTCGGCCGAACGGCCCGTGTGATGGGGAACGTCGCGACACCGCGACTGGTTATAGAGGAAGGCGCCGTGTTCGAAGGCGGCTGCTCGATGATCAAGGCTCGTGAGGCGCAGGAAACGCAGGCGACGGCAGCTCAGGAGCAATACCGGACTTCGGAGCTCTCGCAATATCAATCGTCAGCCGTGAGCAGCGATGACGAGGATGAAGATGACTTCCTTTCGACGGAAGAGACAGAAGAGGAAGAAGAATCTGAAGCGGTAGCGGTTTAGTTTTGGTCCAAAACAAATTTTACGAAGGCGGCTCGGCCGCCTTTTTTTGCGCGTGGCTATCGCCCCGTGATAGGTTGCTCGCGTCAACTCAAACTTACGAATCAGAGGAGGCCATCACATGTGGAGTGATTTCAAAGCATTCATCGCGCGTGGCAACGTGCTCGACCTGGCGATCGCTGTCATTCTCGGCGCGGCGTTCGGCGCGATCGTTAAGACGTTCACGGACGGGATCATCATGCCTTTTGTCGGCATGGCGACCGGCGGCGTCGATTTCAAATCGAAGTTCTACGACTTGAGCGGAACCGTCCCGGCAAATGCAACTCCCGAACAGATCGAGGCGGCGATAAAAGGGGGCAAGCCGCTGGTCATGTACGGGCAGTTCATTAACGACATCATCACCTTTCTGATCGTCGCCGTCGTAATGTTCTTTCTCGCGCGCTACGCGGTGAAACTGTTCAAAGGACTCGAGGCCGCGACGCCTCCGACCGACGAAACCGTTTTGCTGACCGAGATCCGGGATATTTTGAAGGCGAAGTAGATTATGAAAAGAAGGCCCTTTTCTTTTGCCGTTATCGGATGGAGGACCTAGAAGTCTCTTGTTTCGTGTGTTTAGTGTGTTTCGTGGTTTCCGATTTTTGAAGAAAACCACGAAACACTTTAAACACACTAAAAAGAACGCTGACGGCAGGGCGGCCAGCTCTAACATTCGACCGCCCGATCCGGCGTGACCACAAAGTCCACTTTCACATCACCGTCGTGCACATCGTCGATCGCGTCGAGGGGCTCCCAATAACTGAGTCCGATCTTCAAACAATCGGCCCGACAAGTTTTCAAAAAACGATCGTAATATCCCTTGCCGTACCCGACTCGGTGACCGCTCGTCTCAAAGCACAGCCCGGGAACGAGTACCATGTCGATCAGATGCGGCTCGACAAACTCGTCATGCAGCGGTTCATCGATCTCCCACTCGTTCTTTACCAGCTCGGTCTCAGGCGTAAACTTCAAACTTGTGATCTCTTGCGTATTAAAATCGACACGCGGAACGAGTATTTGGATGTGCGGACGTGTTCTCCAAACTTCCTCGACTATCAACAGCGTGTCGACTTCGTTAAATTTTTGAAGCGGAAGAAAGGAATGAAGGTTCTTGATACCGTCTAGGTCGAAGGCTTCGAAGAATAGATCACAGATCGCTTTACTCTTCGCCATGCGATCCGGTTGCGAGATCGCTTTCTGTCTCGAAAGATAGTTCTGGCGAAGCTCCGACTTTCTCATCCGATGGTGAATCTGGGAGCTAACCGCGCTTTTTATGAGGCCGGGCTTTGATCGGCGTACTATTCGTCCTCGGGGTGACAACCGACGATTTAAATTCCTCACCGCCTTGTATTTCACGATCGGTTTTGTCCGAAAGCAGCTTCGACTTTTCAAGTAGTTTCTTTGCGGCTTTCGCGGTTTTGCTCGGCCGCTTTTTTGTGTTTGCCATATTCGTTTATCTTCTTACGATCTCACGATCCACCCGCCTCCAACAACTTCGTCAGCCTCGTCAATATCGTAAAAGATCGTCGCCTGCCCGGGTGTGATGGCTCGCTGTTGTTCATCAAAGACGATGCGGGCTTGCCCATCCGCCGAAGCAAATATCGTCGCCGGTGCAGGATCGTGGCGATAACGGACCTTCACTTTCGCTCTCACAGGATCGGACGGCTCATCGAACGCCACCCAGTTCACGCCTCGCGCACGGAACTCCGTCGATTCGAGCTCCTCAGCTTCGCCGACGATGATCTGATTCTTTGCACTTTCGATCTGCACGACATAGAGCGGCTTTTCATTCGCAATTCCCAAACCTCTTCGCTGACCGATGGTGTAACGATGAATCCCGGAATGTGCACCGACCGTTTCGCCGGCGGTGTTGACGATCTCGCCACTCGCGGGCACTTCACCGGCACGATCTTCGTGGTCGAGATAACGGTCGATAAACTCCGCGTACTTCCCATCCGGAACGAAACAGATCTCCTGCGACTCTTGCTTTTCGGCGGTGTACAGATTCGCCCCACGCGCAATGTCGCGCACTTCGCTCTTGAGCATTTCGCCGAGCGGAAAGTAGGCGCGTGAAAGCTGGTCCTGACTCAGCTCCCAGAGAAAGTAGCTCTGGTCCTTCCAATGATTTCTTCCGCGGAACAATCTGTAACGATCCGCCGTTTCGTCGTATTCGACACGGGCGAAATGTCCGGTCGCGACCTTATCGCAGCCAAGCGATATCGCCATTCGATCGAGAGAGGCGAACTTCAAACGCGAGTTGCATGCGACGCACGGGATCGGAGTCTCGCCCGAAAGATAACTTGCAACGAACGGCTCAACGACATCACGTTCGAAATCTTTCTCAAGGTTGAGAACGTAGAACGGAAAACCGAGTGATTCGGCCACTCGGCGAGCATCGTAAACATCATCAAGCGAGCAGCAGCGGCTCGGCAGTGGATCGCCGTTCTCATCCACACTTATACCGCGGCGCTGGTTCCAAAGCTGCATCGTAAAGCCGACAAGCTCGTGTCCCTGCTCCTTTAAGAGCGCGGCAGCCGCCGAACTATCGACACCTCCGCTCATTGCCACCGCGATCTTCATAACCAATTGCCCATTCTGACAGGCGAATCGGTTTAGTTGCAAGAAGGTCGGCGGCCGTTGCTCTTTAGAAGAAATTGAAAACGGGTGATTAGTTCGAATAGACCAGGATCGGCCGGCCATCACTCTTCGCAAGACCCAGAAGAGCTCCGACACCAGCAAAAACACCGTCGAGAAGTTGGTCTCGCCCGGTCGTCATGCCCTCGGCCCCTTTTGACGCGCCTTTCTTAACACCGCCGTATCCGCCGA
>JBDTSA010000265.1:0-4144 GCA_039931335.1 Acidobacteriota bacterium | reverse complement strand
GCGCTCTACGTAATCGCCGAAGGATCTGTCCGCGCGTTTCGCACCGGCATTGACGGCAGAGAGCAGGTGATACATGTCGAAAAGGCGATAACAACGATCGCCGAAGTCCCGGTCTTCGACAACGGAATGTATCCGTCAACCGTCGCCGCCGACGAGGAATCGCTGGTGCTCTCTATCGCAAAGGAAAAAGTGCGCGCCGCCTGTCTTAAACATCCACAACTAGCTCTCTCAGCAGCGCGTCTTTTTGCGTCGCGTCTTCGGAAATGCGCCGAGCTGGTCGAATCGCTCAGCCTGCGCGAGGTGGGCCAGCGTCTCGCGCGATTACTTTTGGAAGAGGCTGAAAAGAGCGGAACCGAAAAGCATGGCGTCACCTCGTTTCGTCAGCAACTTACGCATAACCAACTCGCGGCCCGTATCGGGACCGTCCGCGAAGTGGTGTCTCGCGTGATGTTTCGATTGCAAGAACAGGGGCTGATCGCCGCGAAAGGGAAGATCATAACGATTCCTGACACCGCAGCTCTCGGAAGATATGCAGGTATGGGTGAGACCTAGTTGGAGGGCAGAAGGAGGAAGGCGGAAGGCGGAAGGCAGTGACCAGATAGTAATATTCAGCATCTCTTCCACGCTTCGGGTACGTATATTGCACATACGGAAGCCAGGATGGAATTGGCCGGCGTAAAGCGAGGAGGTTCGCGAACAAATTCGCGGAATCGTCACAAACGCGGTCGAATTTTCGCGCTGCCGCGGCCGGTTTCGTGTCCTGGAGGAAATTATGCAAGCCCGATCGATCTTTTTAATTGTCGCTTTTTTTATTCCCGGCTGCGGGAACATCTCTCCAAGTCTCGACACACCGCCGCCAGCCGGCGCGACGGCTTCGGCAGTGAATGAGATCGAGCCCGCCAAAGCGCTTCCCCGCGTGCAGGAGGCCTATTCGCAGTTCGTTGATGTCCGCACGCCCGAAGAGTACGCGGGCGGCCATGCAGTGAGAGCGATCAACATACCGCTGAGCGAACTCCCTGCAAAGCTCGATCGCCTCGAACGGAACGAACCGGTCTACGTCATATGTCAATCGGGCCGCCGTTCGACAGAAGCCTCGGAGATATTGAATCGGAATGGATTCAAGTGGGTTTTCAACGTTACCGGCGGGACAAACGAGTGGACCGCCCAAGGCCTTCCGATGGAAACCGTCGTCCGCTGATCTCTGCATGTTTTGAGTGATTTCCCGGCTGATATAGAATTGTCTCGTTTGGGAAAAACCTATGACACAGACGGCGGAGAAAGCATTGCCAACACGAATTGAGACGGATTCAATGGGCGAGATCGAGGTCGCGTCCGACAAGTACTGGGGAGCTCAGACCGAGCGCAGCCTGCATCATTTCAACATCGGCAACGATGTGATGCCACGCGAGATGATCCGCGCCCTCGGTACTCTGAAAAAGGCCGCGGCGGTCGTCAACCATCAACTCAAGCCGGACAAGATGACCGTCGACAAGACGGACCTGATCGTACGCGCGGCGAATGAGGTCATCGATGGAAAACTCGATGCGCATTTTCCGCTTCGCGTGTGGCAGACGGGTTCGGGCACGCAGACCAACATGAACGCGAACGAGGTGATCTCGAATCGCGCGATCGAGATGGCCGGCGGCGAGATGGGTTCGAAGAAGCCGGTTCATCCGAATGACGACGTCAATATGTCGCAGTCGTCGAATGACACTTTCCCGACGGCGATGTATATCGCGGCCGCCGAACAACTCAATGCGCTGATCCCCCAGGTCGAGCGGCTCCACGATGCGATCGACGCAAAGGCGAAAGAGTTTGCCGACGTCGTAAAGATCGGCCGTACGCATCTGCAGGATGCGACGCCGTTAACCGTCGGGCAGGAATTTGGCGGATGGGCGAGCCTCGTGACGCGAGACATTGAAAGATTGAAGGCCGTGCAGCCGGGACTCTTTGATCTTGCGATCGGCGGAACGGCCGTTGGCACCGGTCTGAATGCGCATCCTGAATTTGCGGATCGGGCCGCTGCAGAAATAGCAAAGCTCACCGGATTGCCATTCAAATCCCACCCCGACAAATTCGCGGCGCTATCGGCGCACGACGAGCTCATCTTTGCGTCCGGTGCGCTGAAGACGCTCTCCGCGAGCTTGATGAAGATCGCGAACGACATTCGCTGGCTCGCTTCCGGGCCGCGGTGCGGCATCGGCGAGATCTCTTTGCCCGAAAACGAACCCGGCTCGTCGATCATGCCGGGGAAGGTCAACCCGACGCAAAGCGAAGCGATGACGATGGTCGCTGTGCAGGTGATGGGCAACGATGCCACGATCGGATTCGCCGGCTCGCAGGGAAACTTCGAATTGAACGTTTTCAAGCCGGTGATGATCCACAATTTTCTTCACTCGGTCCGTTTGCTGCATGATGCGTGTCGGGGCTTTGTCGATTTTTGCGTCAATGGCATCGAGCTCAATCGCGAACGCATCGATCATTATCTGAAAGATTCGTTAATGCTGGTGACGGCTTTGAACCAGCACGTCGGTTATGACAACGCGGCGAAGATCGCGAAGAACGCGCACAAGAAAGGAATATCGCTGAAGGAGTCGGCGGTGGAATTGGAGCTATTAACGGGTGAGAAGTTTGATGAGCTCGTAAAGCCTGAAGATATGACGCATCCGTAACAGACCCAGCCAAGGAATCCCGGCCATCACGTCGCAGGAACGGCAGAACAAATACATCTTGCAGGGACGTGGACACACAGTCCCGTCAGGGACGAATGAGAATAGCCCACCGATTCATAGGTGGGGTCAGCACGTCCAACTCGTAGTCCCGCCAGGGACGGCTGAACATTTCCGACACGTGCTGAAAATCAGTCGAACACGTGCCGGATGTCATATTCCATTTCATGTGCATCGAGGAACACCAATACCCGCGCCTTGGAAGTGAAAACGATTGGGAGTGGTCTTCATCGTTGAAATGTTACGTAGTGGTTAGTCCGACAAATTTAGCTCAGAAAAAAGAAGTACACAACCGTAAGAAAGACCGCGATAAATCCAATCATCGCCGCGAGGCCGAGCAGGACAAGAACTAATTTTAGCGTCGAGCTTTTAGGCTCTGGTTCCGCGTCAGGCTCGTTCGTGTTCGTCGGATTCTCGCGGACGATCTCGTTGACTACTTCCGGATCCGACCCGGCCCTTTCCGCTTTCGCCTTTTCTAATTCCTTTTTGAAACCCTGAGGCAATCGTCCGCTCGTCCTACGAAAAACCGGCTCCGGCATCTGCCATTTCAGCGGCGGATTTGGGGCCGTTGTGTTCAGATCTTCATTGTCAACAGTTTGGGCAACGCCGTTCACATTGTCGTCCATAGCGTCTCTCTCTTTCCGGTCGAGGTCTATTTCTGCAGATCGAATACGTCCGAGCGCGTGATGATACCGGTGATTCGTTTGAAATCTTCGATCAGCAATGCCGGCGCTTTTTGCAGCTTTGACTTGATCTCGCGGAGGCTCGCGTCCATCTCGATGACCGGGAAACTCTCGTCCATGATATCGCGGACCGGCGATTCGATCAGATCGCGGTTGCTCAGGAGTTTCGTCAATACGCGGCTCTCGCGAAGACTTCCGACCGAGCGGTTGTCTTCGAGCACAGGTATTTGCGTTACGCTGCTCTCGCTCATCTTTTCAAGCGCAAATCCGACCGTGTCATCGGGCCCGACATAGATCAAGTCTGCCGGAGCTCCACCGTTCTTTGTCTCTTTGATCAAGCCCGCGGTGATGCGTTGCGGCTCAAGCAAAAGTTTTTCCTTCATCCATTCGTCAGAATGGAATTTCGTGAGATAGTGCTCGCCCGTGTCGCAGACTATGAAAACGACGACGCCGCTCTCATCCAGATCCTTTGCCACCTTCAACGCCGCCGCAAAGTTTGTTCCCGTTGAACCGCCGCAGAAGATTCCCTCGCGGCGTGAAAGCTGTCGTGCGAATTCGAATGATTCGCGATCGGTCACGTTGATGATCTCGTCGATGATCTTCATGTCGGCATTTCCGACAGGCAGCGACTGGCCAATACCTTCGACGAGGTAGGGCGTGGCTTCGGGAACATGCCCTGTGTCTTTGTAGCTCTTGAAGATCGAACCGTATGGATCGGCGCCGATGATCTGG
>JBDTSA010000264.1:0-4156 GCA_039931335.1 Acidobacteriota bacterium | reverse complement strand
AAAGGACAGCAGCCGATCAAGCTCGACCGAAGGTTTGCCGGCGGGCAGGCGACGCAATTTGCGGCGGCGGCGGTCGCTGCTCCGGTTGCGGCGTTGATGAAAAGCCGGTTCGATGACCTGGAGATCAGCGGAATTACTCTCAACCTTACATCAACCGACGGAAGTAAGACGGCAGTGCTCGACAGGATGTCGATCGACCGAATGCAAGTGAAGGCCGGTGAGACCGTCGAGGTCCAGGCGTTCGCCCGAACAAATTCCGGAAAGTTATTTGTCCAGCGAATCCCCGTGACGATCCCGGTCGATACGCCGGCGGGCGTCGTCTCGATCACGGTCGCCGACGGCAAAGAGATCCAGCAGAATTCGGCGATACAGTATTTTGTTCCGCGCGATCTAAGCGAGCTCGTCTCGACGATCAACAAAATGAAGCAGGCGGATCGGCTATACCTTCAAACTTTCCGTACAACGAACGGCGCCGTCATCGGTTCGAGCGAGATGCCGAACCTTCCGCCCTCGGTTCTCGCCACGCTAAATAACGATCGGACGGTTGGCGGAGTAAAGCCGGCGGTTCAGACGATCGTTAATGAGTTGGCGATCGCCCGGGCCGAGTTTCTCATCAGCGGCCAGCAGACCTTAACGATCGAAGTCATCAAGTAGAAATGGTGAACTGTGAGCGGTGAGTTATGGCTGCCCGCGTAGAGGCCCGAATTGGTTCGCCGTTCAACATTCACGGCTACCTCCATGGTGAATTCCGTTGCAAAGATCGCCGCCGCCGCTAGCTTCGCAGCTAAGAAGCATAAAGATCAAAAACGCAAAGGCGACGACGCCGAACCGTACATAAACCACCCGCTCGAAGTCGCGAATCTTCTTACGAATATTGGACAAGTCGACGACGCCGACATGATCGTCGCCGCTTTGCTTCACGACACGGTTGAAGATTGCGGCGTAAGCTTCGAAGAGATCAAAGCGAAGTTCGGATCGGTTGTCGCCAATTATGTTCGCGAGCTTACCGACGACAAATCACTGCCGAAAGCCGAGCGCAAGCGTTTGCAGATCGAGCACGCTCCGCACCTTTCCCACGGGGCGAAGCAGATCAAACTTGCCGATAAGATCAGCAACATTCGTGATATCACCGCGAACCCGCCCGACGGTTGGTCCGTTGAGCGAAGACGCGAGTATGTCGAATGGGGAAAGAAGGTGGTCGCGGGGCTTCGCGGCGTCAATTCGGACCTGGAGCATTGTTTTGATGAAGTCGTCGAGCGGTCCGAAAAAATATAGGCTAGTTCTTTGGGGTCGAGGGGAAATCCAATTCGCTCTCTTGACGCAAAAAGAGAGGCGAGCGACCCGCCTCTCGAGAAGATTCCGATTCGACAACGATCAGAAATCGAACCTTATTCCGAGCTGGAACTCGCGGTTGTAGCTTGAATTATTTAGCGAGAACGAAGGCGAGGCGGAAAGAAATACTCGTGGCGTTCTGAAGTTCGCCGCCGCCGGGCCTAATCTAAGAGGCACCGCCGGTGTTGTCTTAGTTGCGGCAATCGGGGCGAGCACGGCATACTGCGTGTTGTTTACGGTCGCCACGTTCGAGCGGTTAAATAAATTAAACCCTTCCGCAAACAGCGACAACCGAAAGCGCTCCCCAAATCGGATCACCCTGCCGACTCGCATATCCACAATATAAATCGACGGTGTCGTGAACTCATTTCTCAATGTTCCCGGAACGCGATCAGTCGCCGTATTTCCATCGGCGTTCGGGTCGCCGGAGACCAGCGCGGAGTATGCAAATCCGGATTGGGCCGTGAAGATCCCGGAAAAGATATAATCGCTCAACAAAGCGCGAATGATCTTGTTGTCGCTGTGTTTGAATGTACCCGTTTCGTATACAGGACTAAAAACAAAGCGATGGCGAACATCCAGGTCCGACCTCGCATACTCACCCGACAGGTCGAACTGGTTATCGGCGATCTTTACATCATCCACTCCCGGCACCACAGAGGTTTGATCGGGTTTGCTGTCCTTTGCATTCGACAGTGTGTAATTCGTATTGAACTGCCAGTGGTTCGCAAAGCGGCGGTTAAATTCAAAGGTCAGCCCGTGATACTGCGACTTTGCTGTGCTTTCGAACAGGCTGATCCGCTGGAACGTCGGGATGGGACGCGGAGACGCAAAGCGCTGGAACACAAAACTCGTACCGGTCGGCGTTGCTGTGGCACCCGTCCCTGAATACACGGCCAGTGTGGTTGGAGTCGGCGCACTTAGATTGGCGTTTCTCGTACGCGAAAGATCCTGGCCGCGGAACATTGTGTATTGAACGGAGAATGTCGTGTTCTTGAAGAATTCACGCTCGAACTGTAAACGAGCCTGGTGGGTGAACGGCTGTTTGTAATTCCTGTCAAAAAGATAAAGATTGGGCGTTACTGCCGCGACGCTTGTCGGAAGGGTCGGGAAGACAGCAGGATAAATTGGACATGTTCCGGCCGGCGCCGTCGTGCAGTTGATATCTATCGCTATGACCTGAATTCCATTCTGCGAATGCGCAGTTCCGGTCATTATCGCCGGGGTGCGTGCGTAATAAATTCCGTAACCGCCGCGGATCACTGTCCGTTCATTAAAAGCATAGCTTAGGCCGATGCGGGGAGCGAAGTTATTCTTGTCAGAAGGCCGGAAACCGGTATTGAATCCGGCGGCAAGAAGCGCGGCATTCGGATTCTGGATGGGCGGCTTTGCGATCGACTGATAGTCGTAACGAAGCCCGAGATTTACCGTAAGCTTGTGCGTCGCTCGCCAATCATCCTGAATAAAAAATCCGTATTCATTGTTGTTGGGCTGCGTTGTGCCGCCTGTCGTTCCCGCTCCGCCAAAGCTCTGCCTGTAACGTGACGGCGTGCCGGCTGCGAGCGCGGCATAGCTCGGGAATGTGTAGGAGCCACTGAAAAGGCCCGGGAAGAAATTGAATATCCGGTCGAACAACAGATCCGCGCCGTATTTTATAGTGTGACTTCCCAATAGAAACGTCTGATTGTCGATTAACTGGTAGCGAGTAATTGTCGTCTCACGCGGGCTGAAGTTATTACGGCCGAAGTTGAACGTTCCGTCGTTTATGCCGCCCGCATTCGCTGTTACGGCCGTCTCCGGGGAACCTGAATTGGCTAGTCCCGGCTCGCGGTCTCGCGAATACTGAAAGCGAAGTTCATTTATCCATTTGGGTGTCAACGTCAAGGCCCAGTTTGCCGTCAATGCCGAGGTGGTCACATTGCTGTTTCCAGTATGCTCTTCGGCACTTAGCGGCCCCGAGTTTTCCAAATTCGTCCCGGTGAAATTCTGCTGATTGAAACGAACCCAGACCTGGTTCCGTTCATTGATGTTGAAATCCGTTTTGAAAAGGTATGTATCCTGCTGCCGGCTGATGTCGTACGAAACCACCTTCGGCGCGAGAAGTGTTTGAACCGCCGCCGGTGCAAATGGCAGCGAGCGAAGCACGACGGGATTCGGCAGTTTCGAACGCTGTCCTTCATAAGCGCCGAAAAAGAACGCTTTGTCTTTTACTATCGGCCCGCCGAAGGTACCGCCGAACTGATTGATCTGGCCGGCTGGACGGCTGCGTCCTGCCGAGACGAGATTCGGGTTCCGGGCATTTAAGGATTCATCGCGGAAATATTCAAACGCGCTGCCGTGGAACTGGTTGGTTCCGGATTTGGTGACCACGTTTATTACGGCACCGGCAGCACGGCCGAACTCGGCGGAGAATCCGTTCTGATTGACCTGAAATTCCTTGACCGTATCAATCGAAAACTGAGAAGGAGCTCGACCCGACCCAACACGGCCCGAAGACTGGCCAAAGAACGTATTGTCGCTGCTCGCTCCGTCAATTTGGATACTGTTCATTGTTCCCTTTTGGCCGCCCACGGCGAGATCGCCCGCACGCGTCGGGTCGCGAACGATCCCCGGTGTCAGCGTGGCGAAATCAAGAAAGTTGCGCCCGTTTGTCGGCAGATTCAACACGCGCGTCTCGTCAACTGTTGACGAGATGGATGTTCGTGTTGTCTCAATACCTTGACCCTCGGCGTTCACGTCGACAACGACAGAGGTCCCGCTCGCCGAAACAGTGATTTCGAGAGTGTTTTTCGCGCCAACCGTTACCTTCACATTTTCGTACGTC
>JBDTSA010000263.1:0-4161 GCA_039931335.1 Acidobacteriota bacterium | reverse complement strand
CGTCACCTTCTTTTTTCTGGACTGATACGAGTCCCACCCGCCCAAGCCGAAGAACCCAAAGACGGTCTCGCGCAACTCATCCTCGTCCGCGAACAGGTCTTCGAGCGAATCGTCAACCTCGTCATCCGGATCACCCTGTGCAGTTGCGACGAAAATCTTCTCGATCTCGCTCATCGTAAGAAAGCCGAGGCCGCGATACGCTTCGAACTGCTTCTCGTCGTACATTTGATCGCCGGTCGATTGATGCGGAAACTTAAGGTTCGACTCGGCGTAGTTCATTATGTCCCGAGGCTCATTTTCGTAATAGGTAGGCCTGGTATAAAGAAGCCAGCCGATACGGTTCTTTTCGACTTTGATCGTCTTGCCGGTTCGCGAATCTTTCTTTTCTTCGAGATACGTCTCAGGATACTTGATCCGTGCGATTGTGAACCGGGATTTTGTGAGCTTCTCATTTTCCTTGTCGATCGAACGCGGACGGATATTCATCGAGCCGACAAACTGAATATCGACGCCCAGATCAACCTTGCATTTCTGGATGGCGTTTGCGATCTCGCCGAACTTGAATCCATCGTCGGCGGCGCCATCGCTTAGCACGATAAATTTACAGCGGCGAAGGACCATCTCATAAAGGGCGAGATTTTCGAAGTGGCCGCCGTCGGTAACGTTGATATACCGCTTGTTCTCGTCGGTCCAGCCGAGTGTCTCGTTCAGCAGCGGAAGCATGGCGACGGTCGGACTTGATTTGCTGTAAAACGTCCGGTCGCTGTAGTCGAGTCTTGCACCCATCGCATTCGTATTGCCGAGCCACCATCCAAGACGGATGTTGAATAACGACATCAGGAAGGTGACCACCGATGACGAGTAGTAACCCATGTTCGGATTTGCGGCGGCGCCGGAAATCGCCATCGCGGTACCGAGCCTGATCGCTTTTCCCGGAATCTGGCAGTCAGGGGTTTTGCCGTCGGCCTTCAGGGCGCACTTAGCTCCGAGCTGATTGCATGCGTCCAACTCCGCACATGGTCCAAGGCTGGCGTTACGGCAGTATTCGTTTGTATTTCGATAGCCGAGAGTCCAGCTTCCGCAGTGAAGCGGGGACATTGTAAAACTTGCAGCTTTTCTATTTTGCCATGCTAGAGTTTTTCCGCCGACCAAATTTACGGTTGCGTTAATTACGTGAAAGGGCTTTTGGTCCTTGAGGCGATGCAGCTGAAAATTGTCGCGGTCATCGAAGCCGGTAAACGAATTTCTTCTCCGTCGCGTGTTCGACGCACCGAGGTAGGCGCGGACGAGCCTGTCCCGGTAAGCACCGTGTAGCGAGAACTTGTTGACGTTCACAAAGAACGCCATCACCACGCCGATGCCAACAAGGACGACTAGTATTCCAAAGAAATACGCGAGCCGCGTCGTCGTTAGTATCGTAGCGTGCCGCGGAAACGTCTCCATATTCGGATCGGAGAAGAAATGTCCGACGGCGTAGTTCAGGGCTGACGTCAGGTACGCGATGGTTACAAAGATGAATCCGAGAAATATAACGGCGGCAATCTTTGGTGCATGAGCAAGAAAGATCGCAGTTTTCGATTTTGTCGGTTCATTTCGGACCTGGGACTTTTCTGAAAAACCGCCGAACAGCGAGACGGCGCCGGATATGACGCCGATGACCGAGACTACAGCGGGCCAAATACCGTTGCTAAAACTGAGATTGGTCCAATCGATTCTGAAAATCGCCTCGAGCCCCGACGGAGCCAGCAGCACCAGTGCATTTAACAAGGCCCAAACCGCGGCGACTATGAGAACCCACGCGCCGAATCTTGCCAGCCACTCTCGATCTTCGTCTGTCGCCTTTCCGCTGGAGAGTCCGACGAAGACAGTTGCTGACGCGAGAACGATAATAAAGAACAAGGGTATAGCGAGACAGAGGTAGATCTGCCATGCGTATGGCCGCTCCCATACTGAGACGTGAGTACCGGGTATTTTGACGCACACCAACCATAGCAGTACAGCCCCGACCATCGTCGAAACAAACGCCGAGAAGGCGCCGAGACCGTCCCGATACTTTCCCATGATGGCGAGATGCATTCCTCCAAAAAGAAACGCGATGATGGCCCCGATCACCAGGTAGATGAGTCCAAGATTTGGGTTTTCACGAAGGCCGAGATTCAGTAGATCGAAAAGTTCATACAGCTTGCCGTGCGACTGAACGTTCCATGCCCACAAGCTTGCGGCACAAAAGGCCGATAGCAAGAGGGGGAGGACGCCGTACTTAAACACTCCGAGGTCAGTATTATCTTCCGCATCGTTATCGTCCTTAATCGCGTCACCGTCTGTCGACTTGCCCTCGGCATTTACTTCGACTGGCTTCTTCACCTGCTTGCTGGGAAGTTTGCTGATAACGAATGCCATCGAGAGTCCGCCGAGGAATAGCGCCGCGAGTAGCGTAACGTAAGCGACCACATCGGGAGGAGTATCGTTCGCGACGATCAGAAAAAGGAATCGAGGGAGCATTAGGACGGCGGCGATCAGCGGAAGAAAGATCGTGAGGTTCAGAAATAAATTGCGTAAATAGATGGCGATGAGCGTCCACGTATCGGCTGAGAGCAATCCTCTCCGAGGACTCATGTAGTTACTGTACTCACGCAGATGTTGTAGCTGAGTCGGTTCCGGATTCGGGCCAGTGCCATCGATCGGGCAACCATTTATTTTCTTCTGAACGCTTTCGATCCCGAGCTTTCGTGCTGGCCTCGACTCCTTGTCCGGAAGATCGACGCCCGGAGAGTTGCCCTCGATAATATCTGCGCCCGGGACTTCCTCTTGTTCGTTCACCGCCTTGTGCGAAAAGGGGGCAGTACTCAAGATTTTTTCACGAAGGATCCATGCCGATAGCCACGATCCGAGATAACCGCCTCCGGAAACCGTCGAGAGATAATCAAACTTGCTCAGCAGATTGTTTTGTGCGAGAGCCTGCACTATGCCGAGTCCGAAAGTCGCGCTCCTGATCCCGCCGCCGGAAAAGCACAAAGCAGTTAACTGAGCTTCGTGGAACGTGTCGAAAATACTCTCTAGATTCTGATCCGGTGGAACGACGCCTCTAGTGCGTTTGATCTCCTCGGAAAGAACTCTCGATAATGGCAATGGCCGTATTCTGGAGAAAACGGTATAGAGTATGTTTGAAAATTGCGAAGGATCGCTCGCGCCGTCGAGCTGCCCTTTGATTTCTTCTACATCCGACCAGTCGTTCGCACTGACAGAGAAATACTCGCTCAATAGCTTTTCAGAAAACGGAAGAGGCGTCGCCACTGCCTCTTTCTTTCGGTGATGCACGGCGGCGAGGATATGAGCAAGTTTTCGGTCGTCTGCACCCGCGCAATTTCTTTCCCAGTAGTTGAAGACTGCCATCCATCGTTTCTTGTCGGTATCTTTGAAAGACAGAAAGAAAGGGCTCAGCTTAAGGTATTCGAATACAACGTCGGTATCGATCTTGTTTGTTCCGTTCATGAGTGCACGTTTTGATATCGAGGCGAATATGCGGCTGACGAGGCATGTCCGCGGTTTACTGATTCGCGATCACCTTTACTTCCTTAAAAAGGTCGGGCGGGGCGCCGTACGCATGCTTATTAACGATAGTCTTGAACACTTCTTTCTTCACCGCAGGATCATCGAGTTGACTCTTGTTTTCTTTCAAAAGTTTCGCGATGTCGTAAGCGTTGTGGTAACTATTGAACGAGTCTTCCGAATCCTGAAACGACTTGATCGCCCCATCATAGTCGCCTTTGATCAGGTTCTGAAATCCTTCTCGCTCTTTCTCCTCAGCCGTTGCGAGCTTTCCGCGGAAGTGAGTCGTCGCCGACGACTCGGACTTGTCGAGATTCTCCGCCGTCGCTTGCGTCGCTTGTTCGAGGTTGTTTATCTTGTTCTCGACATTTTTAAGGGTTTGTTCGGTCTGCGGCGAACTCGCCGACTGCTGAGCTTCCGTCACTGAGTCTTTAATTTCACTGAGGCCGAACCGCAGCTTTTCGAACTCCGCCTTTGCCAGATCGCGTTTGTTGTTCATCTCGATCATATCGAGTTTTGCCTGTGCGACATCGGCTTTCGCAATGACGGCCCGGCTCTCGTAAGTCAGAGCCTGGCCGACATTGCCGGCGATCGACAGCCCTAAAGCAATGA
>JBDTSA010000262.1:0-4210 GCA_039931335.1 Acidobacteriota bacterium | reverse complement strand
CGATCGGGATGAGCTTTGCGCCCGCATCGTCTCGGCCCCAAGTTTTTTCTCCAGATCGCGGATTTGCGCTTGCAGCTTCGCGGCTTCCGCAATGTCTTCGGCTCGAGCGAGCCGGCTGTAAAACCAATTCAACTCGTCGCGCAGCTTCGAGGATCCATCACTGCTTCGACCCGGTTTTCCCGAAGCGACCGACTCTAGAAGAGAACGCGATCTCGCACGCTCGACCGACGTAAACGCGTTCTTGAGATCGCTGTTCTCGAGATATAGCTGGATTAAGTTCTCATAAGGCTCGAGCGATTTAGCGAAGAGGGCCATACGAAATTCTTCGCCGGGCAGCGGCGCTCGGGCCAACTCAGCCGCGTCGATCGCCGATGTGAACATAGATTCCGCTTTGCGAATCTTGCCCGACTCGCGTGCGATAACTCCAAGCGAATTCATCGCAGATCGGGTGATCGTCGGCTGTTCGAACTTTCTCGATCCCCTTAGCGCGGCGTCGAGATGTCTTTCAGCTTCGTCGAACCGGCACATCTTTGAAAGAATCTCGCCGCGCAGCCACTCGGCGGAAAGCCGCAGCCGCACGTTCTCAGATTTCTCAAGCGCCGCTGCCGAAGCATCGACGATCGAAAGCGCGCCTGTGTAGTTGTCCTGTGAAAGTTCGAGTGAAGCGAGCCTGAGCCGCGTCGCGGCGGTAGCCGTTGCGTTCCGCTCGCGCTCGTACAATTCGGCGGCGCGTCGCAATTCTGTCCGTGCGTTTGCAAAGTTTTCAGTGGCGATAAGCGTTCGACCGAAACTTGCTCGCGCTCTCGCTTCCTCGGCACGCATCTTCAGACGATGCAGCGTGGGAATAAGCCGTCGATATATATCCGCCGCTTCGGAATTGAGATTTAGTTCGGCATAGATGTCGGCGATCTCGAGCTCGGCGACCGCGGTCTGATGCGGCATGCCGAGCTTTTCGTATTTTTGCCGCGAAGCCTCGAGCATCCTGATCGCGTCTGCGTAACGGCCGCGAAAAAGCGCGAGGTTGCCTATGCTCGCCTCGATCTCGGCGACCGTCATGTGCATTCGCGCGCGGCGGGCGTTTGCCAATGCGCGGGCATAAAATTTGTCGGCGCGTTTGAAGTCGTTCAGCTCGGCGTATGTATTGGCGAGGCCGTTTTCCGCCATCGTCTGCCACGATCGTTCGCCAAGTTTCGTGAATCGCCGATGCGCCGAGAGGCAGTAGCGCTCGGCGAGTTTGTATTGATCGCGCCGCGAGACAATGTTGCTAAGATTCATCTCGATCTTGCCGGCGGCAAGCTGATCGCGATATTGGGTAAATATCCTGAGCGCGTTTTCGCCCGTTCGCTGCGCCGAAGCATACTTGCCGAGCATAGCGAGTGCGATCAGCTTTGCGACCAGCGGCTGCGCCGACTCATGTTCGTTGCCAAGCCGTAAAAGAAGTCGCGATGCTTTGTCGAGATTCTTCACCGCCGATTCGAGCTTTCCGCTTGTGATATCGGCGATACCGTTAATCCAACTCGCCATCGCCGCCGTTTCCTTGTCGGTCGAAAACTCGGTCAAGGTATTCAGCGCGGCCGCGGCGAGTCGCGTATTCGACGGTTCGGACGTCCACACACGGTAGCAATAATTCTTGAGCTCGCGCGCAAGGCGAGCATCGGCGATCGCAGTATTGCACGCGAGCAACTTCCTTCGCTGGCCGGCTGTCGTGACACTAATCAGCCGCGTGGCAAGAGTGGATCGTTTCATGTCGGAGCGGATTACATGAACGATATTAACGAAAGATAAAAAAAGCGGGAAGCCGTTTCCGGTTCCCGCCATTATTTTCGTTGGATCGTTACCGTGCTCGTCTAGGAAATACCTATCGCTTTGAGTGTGATCTCAACATCCCCGCCCCTGATCGTAAGTTCGTACCGGCCCGCCGGAACGTTGTCAAACTGAAATTCGCTGGTTTCGGTCGCGGTCGCTTCGAAGCTGTGGCTGTCATCGAACAGACGCGTCGCAGCGTTCGCAAAATCGGCGCCGAGGATCTGGCCGCGGACGGTAAATCCTTTTTTTGCCTTTTCGATCCGGATGTCGATGGCATGATCATTTGCTCGATAAAGCATCTGTCTCGCAGCCGAAGCGGATGCAGATCTTTCTCCAAAAGCCGGCTTGTTCGGGGCAATTTCCATTTGAAAGATCGCGGCCAGTTTCTTAACAAAAGATGGCTCGGGATCCGCCGCACGCGTCCGGAACAGATTGCTCGCCCAGCGTATCGAGTCGGCCGGAGCGTCGACAGAATCATCCTGCCGCATCAGCTCGACTATGTTTTGAAGGTTCTTTTCTTTTGACATCACTTTGTGCAGCTATCGCCGCTTCATACGAACAGTGCGTCGGCGTATAAGATAAAGACAGTCTTAAATTTCATTCCCAGTTTGCTTGGGCGGTGCAGCCAGCCGGATCTACATCCCCATTGCAAGTTCGAAAGCTTCCGCCAAATTTCCCCGCGTGCTCGGCGATCTCTGCGTTAAAGGCTCGCACTACTTTTATCGACTCAGCAGCTTCTCTAATTTCTTAAGGCAGCGCGATCGGAGCGGGCTGATGCTGGTTTCGCCGACGCCAACAGCCTCGGCTACCTCCGAATAACTTGCCCCCTCGACGCTCAGATAGAGCATTGAAAGGATCTTCTGGCATCGTTCTTCGAGCTTCTTTAGCGCGGTACGGATCAAATGCTGCTGCTCGACCTCGATCAGCATTTCATCGGCAAGCGGCTTCGCGTCGGCGATGTTCGCCATCTCCTGCTCCATTTCTTCTTCGCTCTCCGGTGAATACAATCCTTTCGAACCGCGGACGGTCGCCCAGGTCTTGAACTTAGCGGTCGTCACGATCCACGATCGGATCTTTTCCGGCTGCTGGATCTCATCGAGTTTTTCAAACAGTGTTAGGAATACTTCCTGAAAGACGTCCGCCGCTTGCTCGTCGGTCAAACCCGCGCGACGCGGGATCGCATAGATCAAGCGCTGGTAGCGGGCGACCAGATCATCCCAGGCACGCTGATCTCCGGCCCGGCAATCACGTACAAGTTCCGCGTCCGATCGTTCGAGGACGGTCGCCGGAAATATACCCGCCGCATTTTCCTGCATGGTCACGCTCATTGGGTTAGATGATTTTCAGACAAAAGCACTTTGATGGCAATGTCCGGCGCCAACGGTCTATGATAATATCTGTTTCTCGCATCTATAAAACTTTTGAATCGATTAGGGCCGATGCTTCGGCTCTTTTTACGCAGATGGATAAATTTTTGGTTCGCGGCGGGCGACCGCTCAATGGAAAGATCGAGATCGGCGGTGCAAAGAACTCAGCTCTGCCGTGCCTCGCGGCGACGTTGCTTACCGCTGAGACGGTCACGCTTCACAACGTCCCGTATGTAAAAGACCTGATCACGCAGCGGCGGCTACTCGAAGATCTCGGTGCAACCGTATTGACGCCTGAGCTACGAACTCACAAAGTCACCGCGAACAACGTCCAGCTCTTCGAGGCTCCGTACCATCTCGTAAAGACAATGCGTGCGAGCGTACTCGCGCTCGGGCCGCTCCTCGCGAGATTCGGCCAGGCGAAAGTGAGTTTGCCCGGCGGGTGCGCGATCGGTACGCGTCCGATCGATCTCCATCTCAAAGCCTTCGAGCAACTCGGTGCGACTGTCTCGCTCGAATCTGGCGATGTCGTCGCACGTGCGCCAAAAGGACGTCTTGTTGGCGCTGACATCTCGTTCGAGAAGGTTACGGTCACCGGAACTGAGAATGTCATGATGGCAGCGGCACTCGCCGATGGAAAGACGGTCATTCACAACGCCGCCCAGGAGCCGGAGATCGAGGATCTTGCCGAGCTCTTGAATAAGATGGGCGCCCGCATCAATGGCGCAGGAACGCCAACGATGGAGATCGATGGCGTCGAAGCGCTCGGTGGAGCGCAGCACACTATCATCCCTGATCGGATCGAGACTGGTACGTTCATCGTCGCGGCCGCGATCACCGGAGGCGAGCTCGAGGTCAAAGGTTGTAATCCGGAGCATATCCGGGCGGTGATCAAGGAGCTTCGCGCCGCGGGCGTCGATATCGAGGAGCTGAATCCGAGTACGCTTTTTGTGAAGCAGTCGAGCGGCGGTTTGAAGGCGAACGACGTCACGACCGAGCCGCATCCACTCTTTCCGACAGACATGCAGGCCCAGTAC
>JBDTSA010000261.1:0-4213 GCA_039931335.1 Acidobacteriota bacterium | reverse complement strand
TGTCCGATGTCGTTAAGCAGCAACAACATCTTCGAGTTTGAAGGCTTCCGTCTGGACCTTGCCGAGAAGAATCTGACCCGCGACGGCGACGCTATTCCGGTTACGCCAAAAGTTTTTGAGACGCTGAAGATCTTTGTAGAAAACGCCGGCCGGCTGATAGAAAAAGACGAGCTGATGGAAAAGCTCTGGCATGAGCGCTTCGTCGAAGAAAGCAATCTGACTTTTAATATCAAGATGGTGCGAAAGGCGCTCGGAGACGACGCGTCGAAGCCGAGGTTTATCGAGACGGTTCCAAAACGCGGCTATCGTTTTATTGCCGAGGTTCAGCGAGTAGAATCTGACGACGATCAAAAAGCTATGGGTTTGGTAGCCGTTTCCTCTTCTCACCATCTCCATATTTCCCATCCTCCGGCTTCGGCTCCAACGTCGCCCTCGGCTCAGAAAGTCGTTGCCCTCGCCGAATGGCGCCACGAAGTCGACGCAAAGCTGCCTGAAGATACGAACGGCGATGTGATCAAATTCGAGCTAGCCGGGACAAGACGGGCCGACAAATTCCGATCGACAAAATATCTCGCCGTGGTTGTCGCTGGAGTAATTCTCAGCGCGCTCGGGCTTGGCTATTCTTTCTTCCATACGCCAACGGGCAGCGGCTCGGTAGAGTCTGTCGCGGTGTTGCCCTTCGTCAATGCAACCGGCGATACCAACACTGAATACCTCTCCGAAGGACTCAGCGACAGTATCATCAATGGTCTTTCGCGGCTGCCCAACCTGAAGGTCATTTCACTCAACTCGGTCCTGCGCTACAGAGGCAAGGAGATTAATCCGCAAACCGTCGGCGGTGAGCTGAATGTAAACGCCGTGGTGATGGGTAGGCTGACACAGCAAGGCGACGAACTTACAATCAGCGCCGAGCTGATCGATGTCAGAGACAACCGAAGGCTGTGGGGTGGGCAATATCGCCGTAAGCTCTCTGACATTCTCGCCGTTCAGGGCGAGATCGCTCGCGAGATCTCAGAAGGCCTCCGGCCGAGGCTGACCGGCGAACAAAAAAATCTTCTTGCAAAACGACACACCGACAACAACGATGCCTTCCTGTTCTACAGCATGGGCAAATACTCCGGCCGTCAGAATACAAGAGAGGGTTTTGAGAAGGCGATCGAATCTTTCGATCACGCGGTCGAGATAGACCCGGAGTACGCGCTTGCCTATGCCGCGATAGCCGATACGTATCAGTTCATGATGTCCCGTGGCTTTTTGGCACCGAAAGAGTACGCCCCAAAAGTCGAATTGGCCGCGCTCAAAGCTTTGCAGATCGACGATTCGTTGGCTGAAGCTCACGCCGCTCTGGGAGCACATAGACTGATCAATTTTGACTGGGTGGGGGCCGAGATAGAGATAAAACGTGCTTTGGATCTCGACCCGAATTCTGCTTACGCAAACTCGGTCTATGCTCACCTGATGCTCGGGCTCGGTCGAACAGGCGAGTCGCTTAGCTTGACGATCCGCGCTCGCGATCTCGAATCGATGCCGAGTCGCGGTGAAGATGCGTTTGCATACTACATGGCACGCCAGTACGACAAAGCGATCGAGTTGTATCTAAAGACCCTCGAGAAGAATCCGGACAATGCACATGCCCAGATCCTACTCGGAGAGGCTTACGTCGCGAAAGGAATGCCGGCCGACGGAGTCGCCGCGATGGAAAAGGGGCTGGCGATCGATAAGACGCTCGCAAAAACACCGGAGCGCTGGGACCGGTACCCACTGATGGCATACGCATATGCAGCGGCCGGTCGGCGCGACGACGCACTTAAAATACTCGACGATCAGCTGCGGCTGGCGAACGAACGGTACCTCTCGCCGTATAACTTCGCGATCATCTATACGGCGCTCGGTGATAAAGATAAAGCGTTTGAGAAGCTGTCGGAATGTATCGACGAGCGCATCATGATCATCTATCACCTCAAGACGCGTCCGGTTTTCGATTCGTTGCGTTCAGACCCGCGATACGTCGAGTTGCTGAGCAAGATGAACCTTACGCCGTGATCATCGATTCAGGGCGACGATTTGCCGTCCTGACTTTCTCCACAAACCAGACAGAAGGCAATGAAAGATAAGGCTTCGTTACTTCTTATCCGCAGCGTTGCGATGGGCATCTTGCTTGCCGCCGCGATCTCCTCTAGCCTCGCGCAGTCTCAATCGCAGAACGGACAAATCGAAGGGACGGTGTCGGACGAGAACAGGGCGGCCGTCCCCAACGCGGTCGTCAGAGTGACGAATACTGAAACGGGTTCGACGCGAACCATGGTGACCGACGACAGTGGTGTCTATCGCTTTCCTCTCTTGCCCCTGGGAATTTACCGCGTGATGGTCGAGGCACCGAATTTCCGTTCGGTCATCCGCGACGGCGTCACATTGGCAACCGGACAGACCGCTACGGTTGATCTAAATCTGCAGCCCGGCGAGATCCGGGACGTCGTGACTATCTCCCGCGACTCGTCCGTTGCCGACGCCGGCAAAACCGACCTGAGTCGTGTAAGGAATACCGTCGAACTACAAACCGTTCCAGAGATCACGCGGAATCCTTATAATTTTGCTTTTCTACAGGCAAACGTAACTGGGCGGCCAGCGCGCGGTTTTCCTTTTACCACCATCAACGCGAACGGCTATCTTCGCCGTGTCAGTTTCTTGCTGGACGGAAACGCGAACACCCAGGGCGACCGCGGAACTCTGCGGTTCTTGCTGCTTTCGGAAACATATGTGAGCGAAGTGCAGTTGCTCACAAATGGATTTGCCGCGGAGTTCGGCAACACGCCGGGAATGATAATGAACGTCGTCACGCCATCCGGAACGAACAAGATCTCTGGTTCGGTCAACGCAGGTTTCCGGACCCCGTCGTTCTATTCTCGTCCGTTCGGTTTCTCGGCGGCCGCGCTGCCGAACAACAAAGCTAGTATTTTTTCGGCTGCGGTCGGCGGTCCGATCGTCAAGGATCGGTGGCATTTTTATTTCGGTTACGAGAGGCAATATCGCGAGGATAAAGCGGCCGCACCGCGGCTTGTGACTATCCTCCCCGAGAATCGAGCGGCCCTCATTGCCGCCGGTTTGCCTGCCTCAATATTCCCGGCCGTTATTCCCAGCCTCGAGAAGGGATCCTTCTATATTCTTCGAACCGATGTGCAGATAAACGACGCTAATCGGCTGACCGTCAGGTACAACCATTCGGACATCAACACAGTGAATCTTATTCAGGGCATGCTCAACACGCTCGATCGCGGTATCAGTGGCCCCAACGTCGATCATGCGATCGCGGTGCAGCTCGCCTCGTATTCGCAGTCTGCCGTAAACGAGTTCCGCTTTCAGTACGCTCAGCGTGTGGGAACAGGCGGGATAGGGCGAAGGAACGAGTTTTCCGGCACCGGACCATCGATCACGATCACGAATATCGCAAACTTCGGTTCCCCTGAGGGCGTCGATACTGCTTTCCTACCGAGAAAGATCACTCAGGTACAAGACAATCTGGCGTGGATAGCCGGAGCTCACATCGCCAAGTTCGGCGCCGGGGCTACCCACTATGATCACAGTGAGCGCGCATCGATATTTGCCCGCTATACATTTTCTTCGATCCCGAATTATGTTGCAGCACGCAATGGGTCAAATCCGCAAAGCTACGCTTTTTACGACGAGACGTTGGGCGATCCGGAGATCAACTACAAGGCGACCTACTGGAATCTGTTCTTGCAGGACGATTGGAAGGTGACCAGGCGTTTTAAGATGACTTACGGTCTACGTTACGACCTTTACCAGATCCCAAAGGCGGATGGCTCTTCACCCTATCCTGCCTCACAAAGTTTCAATGTCGATAAGAACAATTTTTCCCCGCGTTTCGGCATCGCGTACGCGTTGCGCACAGGAAGACATCCGACGGTGATTCGCGCCGGTGCCGGCATCTATTACGACCAGCCGCTGCTCGCGATGTATCAACGCGCATTGGTGAACAATGGTAATCCAAGGTTCTTCACTTTCAGGGCGACGCCCGGGCCAACCTCGCCACAGTTTCCAAATATCCTGGGCTCGCTCCCGCCGGGCTCGGTGCTGCCGCGGAGAAGTATCGACGCTATCGCTCCCGACTTCGTGAACATGTACGCGATACATTCCAACATTCAACTCGAACATGCGATCACCGAAAAACTGTCGATTGCCGTCGGATTTGTCC
>JBDTSA010000260.1:0-4223 GCA_039931335.1 Acidobacteriota bacterium | reverse complement strand
CGCGCGATCTCAGTTTTGCCTACGCCGGTCGAGCCGATCATCAGGATGTTCTTGGGTAACACATCGCGCGCGATCTCCGGAGCGAGCTTTTGCCGACGGATGCGATTCCGCAAAGCGACGGCGACAGCTCGTTTGGCGTCCGACTGCCCGACGACATACTTGTCGAGTTCTTCGACGATCTGCCTGGGCGTGAGGTCATCGAGTTTTGACTTGCCCGCAGTTTCTTTAGTTTCACCGCCCAAATAGATCGGCATGAATAATTACAATTCCTCGACTATGATATCTGCGTTCGTATAAATGCAAATTTCACTCGCGATGTTCATCGCATCGATTGCTATTCCCCGGGCGCTCAGATCCGTGTGCCGCATGAGGGCACGAGCGGCGGCAAGTGCGAACATGCTTCCGGATCCGACCGACAGTAAACCCTCATCCGAAGAAATTACGTCGCCTTTGCCGGAGATCAGGAACGCGTCTTTTTTGTCGGCGACGATCAGCAACGCCTCGAGATGGCGGAGATACTTGTCAGTTCGCCAATCTTTGCTGAGCTCGATAGCTGCGCGCTCGAGCTGTCCTTGAAATTGCTCGAGCTTAGTTTCGAATCTCGACAGAAGGGAGAAGGCGTCGGCCGTAGCGCCCGCAAAACCGACGAGAATATTTCCGTCCGAGAGACGCCGCACCTTACGTGCGTTACCCTTGATCACGGTTTCGCCTAAAGTGACTTGGCCATCACCCGCCATCGCAACTGCACCATCGCGCTGCACAAGAAGCACAGTGGTAGATCGAATTTTAGTGGCCGCTAAGTTTGATGGCATTAGAGGCAATCATAAGACTTTAATTTCAAATGCTCAAATTGACATTGAACCGCCATTTATCTGAACATAAATGAGTTTATGGCGTATAGACCAAGGATCGGCTTAACGATGCGGATCGAACACGAGACGCATCGATACTATCTCGGACGCGACTACAGCGACGCTGTCGAAGCCGCGGGCGGCCTCCCGATTCACATACCGGTGATAGCTGATAAGGAGTTCATTTCATCCGTCGTGGAGGGGCTGGACGGGATCCTGCTGCCGGGTTGTGACAGTGATGTTGACCCTTCATACTACGGCGAGGAACCGCATCCGAAACTTGGTAGAGTGGTTGCTGAGAAGGATGAAACCGATCTTCTTGTCCTCGGGGAAGTAGAACGATTGAACCTTCCGCTTTTGGCGATCTGTTACGGAGTACAGATATTGAACGTATCTCGCGGCGGGAGTCTTATCCAGGATATTCATGGACAGGTTGAGAACTCTCTGAAGCATCGTCAGGGTGAACCCGTCGCGAGAAATTCGCATGAGATCAAAGTAGAACGTGATAGTTTGTTATTTGAACTTGCGCAAAGGAATGAAGACGGGAAGATTAGAGTGAATTCTCATCACCATCAGGCCGTTCGCGAGCCGGGCGATAATCTTCAGGCCGTGGCATGGGCAAACGACGGTATCATCGAAGGCATCCAAGACGTTCGCCCTGAGCGATTTATTCTCGGCGTGCAATGGCACCCTGAACTCTCGTGGAACAACGACGGGTTCTCGCGAGCGATTTTCGACAGTTTCGTTTCGACTTGTTCGCTAAATGCGAGGTGAGCGCGCTCCTCAGACATCGCCTCACCTGAGCAGTCATCCATTGTGACGTGAGTAGTTATTGTGTGAGCACTGCTCAAGAATGTTAAGAGATGTGAAGTAACTTCTAGAAAAGTTTGAAGACATGTTTCTAGATGAATTACGGAGTTTGATCTCGAGCAATTGTGTAGAGGTTGTCGATCAGACTCCTAAGGTTAAAAGTTAGTTCGGTTAATACAAAATTTGATGGATAATCCGGTCGTAGTAGGAATTATTTCGTGGTTTTTCCCCGGTGCCGGCCACTTGGTCCAAGGGCGCTACAAGCGGGGACTGATAATCGGTGGTGCTATCTGGGCTATGTTCATCATCGCCTTGCTGAGTGGCGGAGCGTATTACCCGGGTTTCGACTTTAGGGACGGACAGCTCTTGTTCTTGTTGAACGTCTTCGCAAAACTCGGCAATGGCCTCGGGGCTTTGATAGGCTTTCTCGCATCTGTCGAACCGGCTCCAAACATGGCCGCTCGAGCGACGTTCGAATATGGAGGACGCTTCTTAGAAACTGCCGGGCTTCTAAATTACTTGGCCGTGATCGACGCGATCGACATCAACTTGGGGAGGAAGAAGTGACACATTTTCTTTACCTTGTCGGTTTCAGCCTGTTTGTATCGATAGTCTTTGGTGCAATCCATGTCGGCGAGCCCAAAGAACGCATCTGGTACGGGGCAAAGACGTTTTTGCAGTTCGTCGGGATCAGCCTCTTGATCGCTTGGGTCTTGTACTTTATCCCTTAAGCTTAATGCCCCTATTCGAAACAGAGAGCCTAGTCCTAAAGAGTTATAACCTCGCCGAAGCCGATCGTATCGTTGTATTCCTGACCCGGGAGTTTGGCCTTGTACGCGGAGTTGCGAAGGGAGCAAAGCGAATGAAGAGCCGGTTCGGGAGCATGCTCGAACCCTTTTCGACAATTAATCTCGAGTATTTTCAAAAAGAAGATCGAGAGCTTGTTAGCATTCGCCACATCGACCTGATTCGATCATGTTTCGAAGAAGCCAGCGAACCTGAGATCCTGCATACCTTCTCCTACATTGCCGATCTGCTGATCTCGTTTGTCCCTCCTCATGACCCGAGTGAAACTCTGTATCGAATGGTCAAGGCGTGTATTGACTCCGGCTGCAGGTCGGAGCAAGACATCGCGGCGATCCGGCTTTATTTTGAAGTATGGCTTTTGCGCCTCGGCGGGTATTTGCCTGACTGGACACACTGCGATGCGTGCAAGAATCCATTATCGGCCGATGAATCTGCCGATGTTAAAGCCGATTTCCATCTCCTCTGCGGCAAGTGTCGGAAGACGCGTACCAGCCATGAGCTCAGCGGAGCACATCGCGATGTGTTCCGGACGGCGCAAAAACTCTCTCCTCGTGAATTCATGGAGTTTGCTTCGGACAAGACCGAGGCCCTCGACAATGTTTCCCGAATTCTTAGGCGCATAATTTCCAACGTAATCGGCAGGGAAGTAGCCGGTGAAAAGGCCTTTGCGGTAAACTTCTAGCAGCACAAACATGCGCCTGAGCCTGACGATTTCACGATATATTATCGGCGCGATATTGCCTTACTTCGTTTTCTCGTGGCTTCTCCTCAGCGTCATCCTTTTTGTCCAGCAGTCCACACGTTTCGCCGATATTTTCTTTAGCGCAAATATTCCAACGAATCTAGTTTGGCAGCTTACGCTCGCTCTCGTGCCGAACGTTATCGCGTTTACGTGTCCGATGGCCGTTCTCGTCGGCGTGATAATAGGTTTGTCGAAAATGCAGAGCGATAGCGAGCTAGTCGCGATCAGAGCTTCCGGCGTTGGCAATCTTCAAATCACCATCCCGGTAATCATCATCGGCGTCCTGCTCTCCATCTTCGCTTTCGTCATTAATCTATACGGCGTTCCTTTGGCTGCTCGCATAGTTCGACAGGTTGCTATTCAAACGGCGATCTACAAGCTCGAATCTCCGATCGAGCCCGGCGTGTTCAATACCGAGATCGCGGGCTACACGATCTACGTGCGGGACGGCGATATCAGCGACGGGCAATGGCGGAACATCTTCGTTCACAACGAGGACGAAAAGACTGGGACGGTGAGACTGATAACCTCGAGCAACGGCCGGATCGATTCGTCGGGCGAGCTCGCTGAGCTTGTGCTGGAACATGCGATCGCGACGACTTTCAATAGCTCGCCCGGCCAACAGAAGTTTGTTTCCGAACACATCGGGGACGTTCGTTTCGCGATCAAGACGAGGCGAGGTGAGCTCATCCAAAAGCTGAGCAGTGCTGATCTGTCGCCAGAAGAGCTCGGTCTCGCGCAACTCTCCGAGTACGCCAATAGTAAGGATGGCACCGAACGCACGGAAGCTCAGATCCTCTGGCAGCGCCGAATCGTTCTTTCGATCACTCCGCTCGTTTTTTCCTTGCTCGGAACCGCGCTGATACTTCGATTCAACCGTCGCGGAAAAGGATTCGGGGTCGTTGTTGCACTCGCCTGCCTGGTGGCGTATTACTTGCTTGCATTTCTCGGCGAGCAGCTCGCGCGGACGGGTAAGATCTCCGTTTTCGAGGGAAGTCTGATCCCGATCGTCC
>JBDTSA010000259.1:0-4223 GCA_039931335.1 Acidobacteriota bacterium | reverse complement strand
CGATTTGCTTCCGGGGCGAAAAAAGTAATTTGCGTCATGTCGCTCCGATGGAGCTTCTCGGCACCGTTGCTGCCAACATACCGCTCGTAACCGAGCGAAGGCCGGGCGAGCTCCGGACATTTCGATCCGAGCGCAGCGCGTGGCTACGCTAAAACGATTCGCTCAGGTGCGAGAGAAATTGTCCACGACGTATCCCTCCGACGGAACTCTCGATACGACACTGCTCCTATCGATCACCGATCAACCTTCGCCGCCATTTCTTTTTCGCCCGATATCTTTTCCGGTAGCCGGCCCGGCCGCCTTGCCTTCCAGAAACATAACTGCGTTTCGAAGCTCGTCCGCATCACCCGTGATCAGTCGCGCGCTGCGTTCGCGCGTGAGGTATGCCCAAAACCATGAAGCCATGACCGAAAATCGGTTTCGAAATCCAATAAGAAAGAACACGTGCAGGCCGAGCCACATCATCCACGCGATGAGGCCCTTGAATTTTAGCCCGGCGAGCTGAGCGATCGCTTTGCTGCGGCCGATCGTCGCCATCGTACCTTTGTCGACGTACTTGAAGATCTTGCGCTCAGTACGCTCCAAATCCCCAAGGATATTCTCTGCCGTGGCGGTCCCCATCTGCATCGCAGCCGGACTCACGCCAGGAACCGGTTCGCCGCTTTCTTGTTTGATCGACGCCATGTCGCCGATGACGAAAATATTCTTGTGACCCGGAATGGTGAGATCGGGTTCGACAAATACGCGCCCCGCCTTATCCGTCTCGACGCCGAGGAGTTTTCCGATCGGCGAAGCCGCGACACCGGTCGCCCAAAGAACGACATCACAATCTATCCACTCGTCGGCGACCATTACTTTTCCGGGAGCGATGTCCGTGACGAAACTGTTAAGCCACACCTCGACGCCGAGATCCTCGAGCTGCGATTTCGCACTGTCCGAAAGATCGCTCGCAAAAGTTCCGAGTACGCGGTCGGAGCCCTCAAATAGAATGACGCGGGTTTTACGCGTATCGATCGCCATGAAATCATTGGCTAACGACTCCCTCGCGATATCGGCGATCGCGCCGGCCAATTCGACACCGGTGGGGCCGCCGCCGACGACAACGAAATTCAATTCCTCGTGTGTTCCTTTTAGATATGCGTCGCGCTCGGCGTGTTCGAACGCGAGCAGAACGCGGCGGCGAATCTCGACCGCGTCTTCAAGAGTTTTTAGTCCAGGCGCCGAAACTTCCCAGTCGTCATGGCCAAAGTACGCGTGGCGTGCACCGGCCGCGACGATCAAATAATCGAACGCGACTTCAGAGCCATCGTCGAGCCGGACGGTATTCTTCGTCGCGTCAAATCCGACAACCTCACTTAAGATGACCTCGATATTTCTCGCGTAGTGGAGAATTCGCCTGATGGGTTGGGCGATCTCGCCGGGTGAAAGCACCGCGGTCGCTACCTGGTACAGCAGCGGTTGAAAGACGTGATGATTCTTGCGGTCGATGAGCATGACATCGACAGGTTTGTTCGCGAGCGTCTTCGCCGCCCATAAACCCCCGAATCCGCCACCGACGATGACAACTTTTGATTTTCGTTCCATTATTCGCCTCCACTATTTTAACGCGGAATCAAACATGATTAATTCAGATTCAGTCTGGAACTATTCCAGAGACTGGGGCGTGAACGAGGGTCGAGGTTCGCCAGAGCCGTACGCCGCGAGCGGCGTCGCAGCCAAGGATGCCTACGCTCCAGTCGCGTCTGCCCAAGTCACGCCCCTACAAATCTCGCATAAAGCGATCTCGCGACTTCGACATCGTCCGTTCCTTTGACGATCGCACGACCATCGCGAAAGACCGTGATCTCCTTCTCATCCGTCGCGAAACGAACCAAGTACTCGTTCCGTTTTACGCCTGTAAGATGAGCCACTTTCTCGCTAAATGCCTCTAAGTCAATGGTCGTCGCATTTGGCGGTGCGATCTGCACCGCGTCGCGGCCACACAAAAAGGCGGCGAACTCCACCGATTCGGCGTCGAGAAAATCGTAGGCGCGTTGACCACAAGCGCGGCAAAATGGATCCGGCTCTCCGAGCTTTATCTTTCTCCAATCGCTTTGCCAGACGTCGAACTGCATCAAGGACCCGTGAAGAGAGTCGCGATCGCCGACGAGCAGCTTCATTGCTTCTGAAACTTGTACGGCGGAGATCATCGCAATGATCGGCATGATCACGCCGGCGGTGTCGCATGTCGGTGAGCTGCCGGCGTCCGGCATTTCTTCAAAGATGCATCTGAGACACGGCGTCTCGCCGGGCATGATAGTCATCGTCGTACCGTAACTCGAAACCGCAGCCCCGTAGATCCATGTCTTACCGAGTTTGACGCATGCATCGTTCAGTAAGTAACGGATTTGGAAATTATCGGTGCCGTCGAGGATGAGATCGGCTCCGGCGATGATCTGTTCGACATTCGATTGATTGACATCCGCAACCACAGCTTCGACTTCGATCTCCGAATTGATCTCCGCGATGCGCATCTTCGCAGCGATAGCCTTCGGTAACCGATCGGCAGCGTCACTTTCTTTGAACAGAGTCTGCCGCTGCAGGTTAGTGAATTCGACAAAATCGCGATCGACGATCTTCAAATGTCCGACACCCGCTCTCGAAAGCATCTCGGCGTGCGATGCACCGAGCGCCCCGCAGCCGATGATCACGACGCGTGAATTTAGAAGTTTCTCCTGGCCCGCCTTGCCGATCCCCGGAAATAAAATCTGTCGGCTGTATCGTTCGTTCATCACAGATCAAATAATGCGGCGACGACGCCGCCCCAACCCGAGTCGTCATCGCTGCGATCGAACGAGCGAGATGTTCCACCTCGGCTCTCCGTCATCGCGAGCTTTCGCTGTTCATCGCGCAGCCGCCCCCGCTCTTCTTGAAGCGTGATCTTCTCTTTCTCGCGCGCACGCGTGAGGCCGCCGTTGTCGATGAAATCAATTATCTTCGGCAGTTCGTTCGCGTCGAACCAAACACCATGCTGTTTGCAGAGATCGATGATCACGCCTGACGATCGAGCAAAGTTACTGCGATTCATTAGCTGCTTGCAGTCAGGGCACGGAACATAACTGATCGGCGTTGCCGCATCGTGATCGCGGGGCTTTGCGGCGGCATAGTGCATGACGGCGGACTGTTGCTCTTTGTCCGCGCAAAGATTTTCGAAGGTCTCGACGCTTGTCCAAAATCCGCCGCACCGTAGACACTCGCGGATCGTCGTCGCATCGATCTTCAGCGATTGCAGCTCGACCTTACACCGCGGGCACGCGCCCGATTTTTCTTTTGGTGTCTCTTCGGCATCTACGGTTCGCTCGCCACAGTGGCCGCAGAATTTGCTGCCGAGAAACATCACGCTGAGACACGACGGACAGGCGACGGTTTTGAGACGACTCTTGCAGAATTCACACTGCGTGCTGTCGCTCGCGACGGCGGCGCCGCAGTTTGGACAATTCAATGCTTCAGTCGGCATATGTCTCTTTCAGATGCGCATTGATCGCGGATCTCATTTCATCGATCGGAGCGTCGCTGCCTGTCCATATCTCAAATTGGCGTGCGCCTTGGGCAATGAGCATATCGAGCCCTCCGAGGGTTTTCACGCCGGCGGTCCGAGCTTCTTTGATTAGTTTAGTTTCGGCGGGATTGTACACAAGATCATAAACGAGCTGGACACCGACAAGTTCGCTCGCCACGGCGATCGAATCTTCCTCGAGTTCACCTTTCGTGCCGAGCGGCGTCGCGTTGACCAGGATGTCGGTTGTCAGCGGTTGGCTATCGGTTGTCGGCTTCTCGAATCGCACATCGAACTCCGCTGCCATCGCGGCCCCCTTCGCTGCATCGCGCGCCAAAATCGTGACATCTACGCCTGCCTGTTTCAACGCGTAAACGCATGCTCGAGCGGCTCCGCCGGCACCGACGACCGACGCGTGCGCTCCGCGAAGATCGCTGTAGGTATTCGTGAGCGGCGTAATGAAGCCGGGTGCGTCAGTGTTGTATCCGTGCAGTTTTCCATTCTCGATCTTAACCGTATTCACGGCACCGATCTGCCGGGCGGTTTCATCAACCTCCGCGAGATATCTAATTATCGACTTCTTATGCGGATTCGTGACTGAAAATCCCTTGAAATGGAGCTCGATCTCACGGGTCGCCCCGGCGACCATCCGACGCATGAACGCATCGAGGTCACCGACCTGCATCGG
>JBDTSA010000258.1:0-4262 GCA_039931335.1 Acidobacteriota bacterium | reverse complement strand
CCGGAAATCGTGACGAATATTTTTACATCGATCTTGGTGTTTTCGATGCGATCAATTACCGGACGCTAACGATCCAGAACGGACAATTCGTCGGGAATGGAATCGATTCGACGCAAGGTTACAACGTCAGCACGATCGCGATCGAAGTCCCGATCGAGGATTTGACGAGTTCGCGTGCCGTTCCGTCCGGCCCGACCGCCTCGGATGCAGTTATCGGTGTTTGGGCAACCGCCAGCCGCCGCACGACGCGTGTCATACAGAATGACGGCAATCGGATCACCGCCGGTGCGTGGCAGCAGATCTCGCGTCTCGGAAATCCGCTTGTTAACGAGCTCGTCATCCCGCTCGGCCTGAAAGACGCGTTCAATTCGCTATCGCCGCAGTTCGACGCAGTGGCTGCTCCGGCCGTGCTCGATCCGGAAATCCCGAAGATCATCAAGGCTGCGCTTGGTCTCTACAGCGGCATCAACATAAACATTCCACCGGCGCCGCGAAATGATCTCGTCTCGATATTTGCGACGGGTATTCCGGTCAATCCGATCACCGGACCGACGTACACGACGTTTCTTTCGGATGGTCAGCCGCACGAATATCTGCGACTGAACGTTGCGATCCCGATCACGCCGATCGGGAGCATGAATCGCCTCGGCCTGCTAGGCGGCGACGTCGCCGGATTCCCGAACGGACGGCGTCCGTTCGATGACGTCACCGACATTGCTCTGCGTGCGGTACTCGGAGGTACACCGTTCACACCGACGTTCAACGTTGCACCTAACAACGTGATCGGTGACGGCGTCAGCTCAAATCCGGAAGGACCGCTGCTCGCGCGGTTCCCGTATCTGCTGCCGCCGAATCCGGGAAATACTCCACGGACTTCGAACATTCGCCCGGCGACCGGTTTCAGCGAAATGGATACGAAGAGTGAAAAGTCTGACCGACCGTAATTCCCCTGAGCGCAAGGGACGAGTCGGGGCCCCAAACAGCCCTGACTCGTTCTTTGCAAAACTAATTATGGCTTCAACTAACCAGATCCTAATTTTTCTGCTGGCGGCCTGCTTTCTGTTTTCAGGCTGTGGCCGTCAGGAGCCTGCCGCGGCAAGCTCATTGCCGACGACCGCTCTCTCAAAGGCGCAGGCGGAGATCGACAAGGCGCCCGATCAGCCTCTCGCCTACTCAAATCTCGCGATGCTCTTCATGAAAGAAGCCCGCAAGACTGGAGATTTCTCGTTGAATGAAAAGGCCGGCAGCGCCGTTTACCGAGCGTTGGAACTGTCACCGGACGACATCCCTGCCCGAAAGCTCGCGGCGTCGCTTCACCTCGCCTATCATCGATTTCAAGACGCTCTCGAAGCTGCGAAAAAATTACGATCCGAGCTGCCGAACGATGCGTTCGCATACGGGGTCTTAACAGATGCATACATGGAGCTCGGCGAGTATCCGGAAGCCGTCGAGTCCGCCCAGCGGATGGTCGATCTCAAGCCGAATACCGCTTCGTACTCTCGCGTAGCACAGCTTCGCGTTCTTCACGGCGACCACAAGGGCGCGATCGAGATGTTCACGCAGGCTGCACGAACCGCCGATCCCTCTGATAACGAAACACAGAGTTGGTGTCTGGTTCAGCTCGGCGACGAGCTTTGGAGAAACGGTAAATTCGCCGAAGCCGAAAAAGCCTATGACGAAGCAATTCAAAATTATCCCGGATACTTTCTCGCGATCGCCGCGAAGGGAAAAGCTCGAGCATCGGCAGGCGATCACGAAGCCGCCATCAAATTTCTGACCGACGCTCAAAACCGCGTACCGAGTGCGGAGACGATCGTACTTCTGGGCGATATCTATTCGATTCAGGGAGACGAGGAAAAGGCTCAAGCGCAATACGCTTTGCTCGAAGTCGTCGAGAAAAAACTCGGTTCGGCCGGCGATCAGAAACGGCTCGCACTCGCATGGGCCGACCACGGCATCAATCTCGACCAAGCACTCGCGATCGCCTCTAACGAATTCGCGGTGCGAAAGGACATTTACACAGCCGACATTCTTGCGTGGTGCTTGTTCAAAAAAGGCGATCTTATCGAGGCCAAAAACAAGATCGACGATGCAATGCGCCTCAAGACAAACAACGCCAGAATTATCTATCACGCCGGAATGATCGCGAAGGCGTCGGGTCATAAAACAAAGGCGAGGACTCTCTTAGCCGCAGCGCTGAAGTTGAATCCGGCGTTTGATATTGTTCAAGCCGCCGAAGCCAAAAGAGCCTTGACGGAATTGGAATAGCGAGATGCGAAAGATCACCTCCATCATTTTATTCCTGGGTGCACTGGCCGTCTCCATGGCGGCGCATCCGCTCGGCAACTTCAGCATCAATCAATACTCGCGTCTCGACGTCGGACGGTCTGAAATCAAGGTTCGGCAGGTGTTGGACATGGCTGAGATACCGACCTTTCAAGAGGCGGGAGCAATGGACGCGGATAGCGACGGAGCGATCTCGCAGACAGAACTGGATTTGTTTGCCGAAAAATTGACGCCTGGCTATTTGTCGAATCTATCTCTTACCGTGGATGGTCTGGCAATCACGCTGCGAGCGACGAAAAGATCGGCAACGTTAACCCCCGGTGCCGCGGATCTCACGACCCTTCGTATCGTCTGGGACCTCGCCGCCGATATCGCCGTCTCGGACGGCGAAAGCAAAATACTTTTTCGAAATGATAATTTCGCGGAGCGTATCGGCTGGCGCGAGATAGTTGTGGGCACATCTGACGGAGCAGCAGTTTTTAATAGCACAGCATTCGGCAGCAGCTTATCCGACGAGCTGCGAACGTATCCAGAACAAGATCGTTCCTTGCCCCTGGACGAGAGAGTCGCGGAGTTCTCCTTTACTCCTGGTTATCTGCCTGAAAGTGCGCGCCCGCTTCAGAATCGAAACGGACAGATCGCGACGAAATTAACGCGCGACAGGTTCGCTGAGCTGATCAACGTCCGGGAGATCACACCCGCGATCGCGCTCTTCGGTCTTCTGTTCGCGTTCGGTCTCGGGATGTTTCACGCCATGTCTCCGGGTCACGGGAAGACCGTGGTCGGCGCATATCTGGTCGGCTCTAAGGGAACGGCGAAGCACGCGGCGTTTCTCGGTCTGACGGTCACCATCACTCACACTCTTGGAGTATTCGCGCTCGGGGTGCTGACGCTTTTTGCGTCGAGCTACGTCCTGCCGGAAACGATTTTGCCCTTCCTGAGTTTTTTCTCCGGCTTGATCGTTTTATACATCGGGCTGACCATGTTCAAGACGCGGCTGTTCGCGGCGCTTGGCAGGTCGGGACCTCATGATCACTATCACGACGCACACGGACATTCCCACGATCACGAAGTCGACGGTCCCGCGCATACCCACGACGGGCACACTCACACTCATCTGCCACCGGATGAGATCTCATTTAAGAGTCTCTTGGCACTGGGTATTTCCGGCGGACTGCTGCCGTGTCCATCCGCGCTTGTCCTAATGCTCTCGGCAATCAATCTGAATCGGGTCGGCTACGGACTGATACTGACCGTAGCGTTCAGCCTCGGCCTTGCCGCGACCCTTACCGCAGTCGGTCTGCTCTTCGTGTATGGCGGCCGCGTCTTCAAAGGCTCGCGACTCGGGGAAAGCTGGATCGTGAGAGCGCTGCCGGTGATGAGTGCCTTCGTCATCGCATGCCTCGGGGCCGTGATCTGCTATCAATCGCTCGCTTGAAAAGCTCTGTCCTAAATTCTAAATCTTTGGTATAGTTGTCTTTCACCGGAAATCTAGGGTTTATTCCGCTTTGTTACCAGAAGGAGCATTGTTATGAGACACGAATACGAAAGAGAAGATTCAAGCGTTACGACAAAACTGACCTACTTGCTGATCGGCGGGGGAATCGGCGCTGTCATCGCCCTGCTGTTTGCACCGAAATCGGGCATTGAGCTCCGCGAGGACATCGCGGACGCGACCCGCAAGGGCATTGAAAAGAGCAAGGAAGCGGCGGGTCAGATACAAGAGCGAGCCGGCGAATACTACGAAGTTGGCCGCGAACGCGCCGGGGAGATCTATCAGACGGCGCAAGACAAGGCGGGTGAGTTGACCGAAAAGGCGAAGAGCGCGGCGGCCCGGACGGCGAATCCTTTTACCGCAGCGGTTGAAGCCGGAAAAGACGCCTACGTCGCTGAAAAGCGTCGCAACGAAGCAAAGTCGATCACCGAAGGACGGCCGAGCTATCCGGTCGAGAATAAAGAAACTAACTAGCGTATGA
>JBDTSA010000257.1:0-4282 GCA_039931335.1 Acidobacteriota bacterium | reverse complement strand
AAGCGTGACGATGAGTTCGACGCTGAGTTCGGCAGTACCACGTACCATTCGGCGATCGGGTCTGAGCTTTCGCGTAATTCTAGCCGAATACGTGTGGCGGCGCAATAGATTTGTAAGCCTTCAACAACGTGCGGACTCGGACGCGATTTCTAACCGCGATATTTGCCGGAAGACGAGAAGGATCTGGTTGTTGTGTATTTAACGACTGCCGCTTTGTGAGTCCACTTTGACAATAAGTTTCGAACGTCAATCACTACGCTCAAAGGAGAGAAACATGAGAAAAGAAATGAGTTATAGAATATTGCTGACAGTTACAATACTTGCGTGTATTTCTGCACCTGCCCTTGCTCAAGGAAAAAGGCACGATCCAAATGACGTAGCATTGGAGCTTGTAGGCCAGGTTACTAACCCGTCGCCCGCATCTTCGTTTCAAGTAGGCTATCTTAGTTCTATAAATGGAATAGATAGTCCAATTTTCAGCGCAATCCCGCAGAACGAAGCGACGGCTTTGTTTACTTTCTATTCGGATACAGTAACGCTGCGGGTTATTAACAACGGCCCAATACGCATCATCAACCGCGAAGGCACTATCTCGCTCTATTACGACGACACGCCGGATGGAAACTTTTCCAGCCCAGATACCTTTCGTGACGGTCAGGAAGTAATGAGGGCCGGCCTAAGGCATCAGGTGATACTCGACACAATAAGCGGCACCTTTACCACCACATTTGTATTGACGATCGATTCAAACGATCCTTTTGTATTTGATGGCCGATTAATACGAATGGGTAAAGTCGGAGATGTTCTTAGAATGTACGTCGAGGGCCATTTGAATTCAACAGCACCTCCGGCAGGACACTTCGCCGGTAATATTCTTGGTGACCCTCTTATAAAGTAAGAGCCCAGGTGTCACGGCTAATCTGCCCGGCAAGGCGGCCTCCAACCTCCTTGCCGTGACCGTCGAAAGGCCGAGCATTGGTCTGAACCAAGGGAGGCCCGTAAAAACAAAACTCTATGCGATCAACAGTTTTTGGTAAACGATGAGCGTCCCCAATCCGAGGCTAAACACCCCGGCGGCGAGACGGATCCCTTTGTTAACGATCTCGAACCTGTTCGCCGTAAAGTGCATCGGCAGGCCTACCAGAAAACTCATCGCCATCATTCCACCGATCGATCCGATCCCGAATATCAAAATGTAAAGTAAGGCCAAAGCGGGCGAGGCGATGGTAGGTACGACCAGCAACATCAACGCCGCGCTGCCGGCGAGCCCGTGCACCATTCCGATCGCGATCGATCGTGCCGAGAATCGGTGATGCGAAGCTTCAACCTGCTCGCGTGGGTGCGAGTGAATGTGAACGTGCTCGCGGGCTCCGTGATCATGGGTGTGAACGTGGACCTTCTCTGAGGTAAAAAGCTTTCGCAAGGCATTGATACCGAGTAGAACCAGCATTCCACCCACGAGCGCTTCCAACCTTGTTTCGACTGCCTCAGTGATTTGGAGTTTGAGAAAGATCACGAGGCCGCCGACGGCGAAAAGCGAGATCGTGTGGCCGACCCCCCACATGCCGCCGACAAGCGAAGCCGTCCACAGATTCTTTTTCTCACTGACGATCGTCGAGACCGCGGCGAGATGATCCGCCTCCACGGCATGCTGCAGACCGAGCACGAAGCCGATCAGCAACACCGAGAAGGTTGAAAGTTCAGAAGTAAGTTCCACAACGAATAATTAAAAGTGAAAAACTAAAACCTAACTTTAACCAGGACGTTCAGCCCTAGCGGAGCAATTCTTAAATCCAAAATCCAAAATCAGACTGTCATTCCACCGTCGACGGCGATCGTCTGACCCGTGATGTAACTCGATGCATCAGAAGCCAGGAAAACGACTGTACCCTTTAACTCGCCTTCGTCACCGATTCTCGGAATGACGTTGTTCTCCTGGATCGAACGTTCGTACAAGTCTATCACCGCATCGGCGAGCCGTGAATGAAAGAACCCCGGCGCAATTGCGTTGACGCGAATACCTCTGCGGCCCCAGCTCGCCGCGAGCTCTCGTGTAAGCCCTATCAGGCCGGCTTTGCTCGCAACATATCCCGCATAAAACGGACCGTTCGCGGACGAAGTCAATCCGGCTATCGAGGCGATGTTAATGATCGATCCGCTATTTTGCTTCAACATTTCACGCCCCGCCGCCTGTGCAAAGAGAAAGCAGCCGGTCAAATTTACATCCAGCACGTCCTGCCATTTATTGAGCGGCATATCCTCAGGCATCGCTCCCCACGAAATACCCGCGTTGTTGACGAGGATATCGACACTGCCAAAATTTTCCTTCGTAGCGCTTACTACGGCTTCGACGTCTTCCGGCTTAGCGACATCGCAGATCATTCCTTCGACAATAAAGTCATTCGCACGAAACTCGTCAACGGTTTCATGCAGCCAGTCCGGACGCCGCGCACACAACATCAAATTGGCGCCCGCCTCCGCCAGTCCCTCTGCCATTTCCTTACCGATCCCGCGCGAGCCGCCAGTGACGATCGCCGATTTTCCTGTCAGGTCGAAAAGCTCTCGAACGTGTTTTGTCATGGTCAATTTCCGCAAAAGCAATTATGTAATTATTGATTGGGCAATTACTAATTCCACGAGCGAAAATTCGCCGGACGCCTGCGAGGGCAGTATTCGCGATTAGCCGTGGTTTGCGATTAAATGGATATATGGCCAAGACCGAAAAGGAACTCGCATTTTTGCGGGACCTTTACATTAACGACGAATGGACGAGGCGATTTACCGATCTCGTCGACAAGCACCTGACCTTCTCTAAGCAAGAGAATTTTCTTTACATTAACGCCGGCACGGGAAGCCACGCCTTCGCCTTGCGCGAACGAATGCACAAGAACACCGCGGTTTTTGCGAGAGCTGAAAACGACCAAGTTCTCAACATCGCACGAGACAAAGCACTCGCGGTTAAATCGGATGTCGATTTTTCAACGATCCGATTCGAGGACGACTCGTTCGATGCTGTCCTGACGGATGCAAGTTTTGCACGTCCTGCAGAGCTGGATAAGTTGATGGCGGAGTCGGTACGCGTTGCGAAAAGTGGCGGCAAGATAACGGTCTTTCTTCCGTCTGCCGGAAGCTTTGGCGAAGTCTTTTCGTTGATATGGGAGGCGTTGTTCAATGAAGATCTTGGAGAACACGGAGCCGCTGTCGAGCAAATGATCAAAGAGCTGCCGACTCTTTCGCATGCTGAGGAGATCGCCGAAGCGGCCGGCCTTGTCAACGTCAAAATCGAAACATCAAAAGAGTTCTTCGAATTTGAGAATGGTGCGGAGTTTGTCGCTTCACCTCTTGTTGCCGACTTTCTGCTGCCGGTCTGGTTGGAAGCGTTGAAGGAAAAAGAAAAACAGCAAGTTACGGAAAAACTTGCTCAGCTTATCGATTCTGAGGATGGGACCTTGTCGTTCCGATTTTCGGTGAAGGCGACCTTAATGACCGGAGAGAAGGTCTGAAGCGAGTGACGAGTAAAAAGTGACGAGTGACGAGTAAACCGGAGCATCACTCGTCACTTTCCACTCGTCACTTTATCAAGACTGTTTCGCTTCGGCTCGCCGCCGCAACTCTTCCGTCAACGCTTCGTCGCTCACAGAAGAGATCTGCGGCGCAGGGGCGTTCGAAGGCATCTGCCCCTTCTCGGCGCGTTCTTCTTCCTCCGCTTCTTTCATGCCTTCTTTGAACGCCTTTCTCGTCTGTCCCAGCGATTTCGCAAGCTGCGGCAGACGCGATGCGCCAAACAAGAGAAACAGCACCGCGACCACTAAAATAATTTCTGTTGTTCCAAAGCTTCCCATAATTTTAACCCGTCCGGTTTTTTGATGCCTTAACGCCGAAAATCGGCGTCGAGTTCATGATACAGCTAATTTCCCGCCGAATCACGCCACAGCCGACTTCGACTGGAACCGGTCCATCGCGTCGACCAGGGCCGATGTGATGCCTTTCTCCGAAACCGAGTGGCCGGCATCCGGTACGACTATGAACTCGGCTTCGGGAAATGCTCGATGCAACTCCCACGCGGATGCGATCGGGCAGACGACGTCGTACCGTCCCTGGACGATAACGGTCGGAATGTCACGGATCTTGTCGATATTATCGATCAGGTAATTCTCGCTCGGGAAAAACGAATTGTTCATGAAGTAATGACACTCGATGCGCGCGAGGCTCAGCGCTTCGTGCTCGCCTTCCCAATGTTCCATCAGATCCTGGTCCGGATACAGCTTCGATGTCGAGCCTT